>NZ_JBHVFF010000053.1:0-35267 GCF_042801895.1 Streptomyces sp. NPDC057543
GCCGGGCCGCCGCGTAGCCGCTGGGCTCCGAGTCGTCGGATTCGGTGGTCACTTCGGTACTCGTCACCCGGCTGCCTTTCGTTTCGGGACCGTAGCCTTCGGCGGCCGGCGGTCTTCGGAGCCGTCAGCCTTCGGGATCGTCGGCCTTCTCGACGTCGGTCTTCTGGACGTCGGTCTTCAGCCGGCGGTCAGAGGGCGTCCGGGCCGCGTTCGCCCGTCCGTACGCGAACCGCGGTGTCGACCGGCACGCTCCAGACCTTGCCGTCACCGATCTTGCCGGTTCGGGCAGCCTTCACGACGACGTCGATGAGCTGTTCGGAGTCCTCGTCCTCGACGAGGACCTCGATGCGGATCTTGGGGACGAGGTCGACGGTGTACTCGGCACCCCGGTAGACCTCGGTGTGGCCGCGCTGACGCCCGTACCCGCTGGCTTCCGTGACCGTGAGGCCCTGGATGCCCAGGGACTGGAGGGCTTCCTTGATCTCGTCGAGCCGGTGGGGCTTGACGACTGCGGTGATGAGCTTCATGCGTCCACCTTCTTGGTCTGCGGTGCTGCCGTCGTGCCCGGTGCCGTTGCGGAAGCCGTGGTGCGCAGGGCCGCGCCGCCGCCCGCTCCGCTGAAGTCGTACGCGGTCTCCGCGTGTTCGACCTGGTCGATGCCGGAGATCTCGTCGTCCTCGTCGACCCGCATCCCGATGGTCCTGTCGAGGAGGAAGGCGAGGAGGGCGGAGACGACCAGAGAGTACGCGAGGACGGCGAAGACTCCGACGGCCTGCTTGCCGAGCTGGTCGAGGCCGCCGCCGTAGAAGAGGCCCTTGGCGTCGGACTGGACGCCGCCGGTTGCGAAGAGGCCGACGAGGAGGGAGCCCGCGATACCGCCGACGAGGTGGACGCCGACGACGTCGAGGGAGTCGTCGTAGCCGAACTTGTACTTCAGGCCGACGGCCATGGCGCACAGGACACCGGCGATCGCGCCGACCGCGATGGCGCCGAGCGGGCTGACCGCGCCGCCGGCCGGGGTGATGGCGACGAGGCCCGCGACCGCGCCGGAAGCCGCGCCGAGTGTCGTGAAGGAGCCGTGGCGGAGCTTCTCGTAACCGAGCCAGGCGAGCATCGCGGCGGCGGCGGCGACCTGGGTGTTGACGAACATGACCGCGCCGACGCCGTCGTCGTTGCCGAGCCACGAGCCGGCGTTGAAACCGAACCAGCCGAACCAGAGCAGTCCGGCGCCGAGCATGACGAGCGGCAGGCTGTGCGGCCGCATCGGGTCCTTCTTGAAGCCGACGCGCTTGCCGATGACGAGGATCACGCCGAGCGCCGCGGCTCCCGCGTTGATGTGGACGGCCGTACCACCGGCGAAGTCGATGACGCCGAGCTCGAAGAGCCAGCCGCCCGCGCCCCAGACCCAGTGGGCCACGGGCAAGTAGACGACGGTGACCCAGAGGGTGATGAACAGGGCCCACGAGGTGAACTTGACCCGGTCGGCGAGGGCGCCGCTGATCAGCGCCGGGGTGAGGACGGCGAACATCAGCTGGAAGACGGCGAAGACGTAGACGGGGATCGTGTAGCCGTCCCAGAGCTGGGTGATGCCGATTCCGCTGAGACCGACGTAGTCCGAACTCCAGCCGAGTACGGAACCGATGTCGGTCCCGAAGGCGAGGCTGAATCCGTAGAGCACCCACAGGATCGTGACGATCCCGAGGCTGATGAAGCTCATCATCAGCATGTTGAGGGCGCTCTTGACGCGGACCATGCCTCCGTAGAAGAAGGCCAGGGCCGGGGTCATGAGCATCACCAGGGCGGAGCAGATGAGCATGAACCCGGTGTTGGCGGCAGACAGCGTCGGGGCGTCTGCGGCAAGCGTCGTGATGCCTGGGGGCATCGGCGTCTCCTCGTCGTCGGTGCGGCCGCGTGCGGGCGGGATGAGCGGCACCACGTGCGGGACCACTGGGGAAAAGGTGCGGGCCGGTTATGAGCCATGAGATTCGCCCAGCACGGTTTCCGCCGATGCCGCACGGTGTTTCGCGGCAGTGACGAAGAGGTCCGGTGTGTTACGGCCCCATGAACCGGCGGTGGCGCACCCGCTGCCGGGCCCGCTCTGCCGCCGCGGCCGCATACGGTGCGTTGACGACTCTCCTGTACAGGCACTCTCCCGTACGGGAACGGCAACGCGAACCGGCCACGCCGACCACCCTCTGACCTGGCAATGGGGGAGCCGAAGTCGGTCTGTGCGGGTGGTCGTCGTGGCCGGGGCCTGGGGCCGCTCAGACCGCTTCGGCGGTTTCGGGCAGCTGCTCGGTGAGGAGTTTGGTGAGCCTGGCGACTTCGGGGATCTCCCCGAAGTCCCTGGCAGCGGTGTCGACGGTCTTGCGGAGCCGGGTGTTGACGCGTTCGGAGCGGATCTTCTTGGCGACCAGCAGCGCCTTCTCGGCCGGCACCGTGGACTGCTCGGGCTCGCGCTGGAGGAGGTGGACGGTGGCGAGGCCGATCAGGTTGAGTGCGTACGACCGCTGGTGCTCGTCGTCCTTGCCGAAGAGCTGGACGGCCCTCTTCATGAGGGGTTCGGCGAGCGTGGCGTACGTGGGGCTGCGGCCCGCGACGTAGGCGAGGTCGCGGTACGAGTGGGAGTTCTCGCCGTTGAGCTCGGCCTCGGAGAAGAAACGGATCCAGTCGGGCTCGGGTTCGCCGTCGATCCCGACGTCGCCGAAGGTCTCCTCGGCCATCCGGACGGCTCGTTTGCACTTGCTGGGCTGGCCCATGTTGGCGTACGCGCGGGCCTCCATCGCATACAGCATGGCCTGGGTGCGCGGGGTGGCGCAGTCCCGGCTGCCGTACTGCGCGAGATGGATCAGTTCGAGGGCGTCGTCGGGCCGTCCGAGGTGGATCATCTGGCGGCTCATGCTGGACAGAACATACGAACCGAGCGGTTTGTCGCCGGCCTCCTTCGAGGCGTGGAGCGCGAGCACGAAGTACTTCTGGGCGGTGGGCTGGAGGCCGACGTCGTAGCTCATCCAGCCGGCCAGCTCCGCCAGTTCGGCCGCGCAGCGGAACAGCCGCTTGGCGGTGGCCGCCGGCTGCGATTCCTGCAACAGGTCCGTGACCTCGTGGAGTTGCCCGACGACGGCCTTGCGGCGCAGTCCGCCGCCGCACTGCGCGTCCCACTGACGGAACATGGCGGTGGTGGACTCCAGCAGATCCAGCTCGGGGGCGGAGAGCCGGGAGGGGCGGCGGGCCGCGGCGGGCGACTCCGGCTCCTCGCGTTCGTCGGCGGTGGCGGGCACCAGCCAGCGCTGCATGGGTTCGATCAGGGCGGGCCCCGCGGCCAGGGCGAGCGAGGAGCCGAGGAATCCACGGCGCGCGAGCATGAGATCGCTGCGGGAGAACTCGCTGAGCAGGGCGACGGTCTGCGGGCCCGCCCAGGGCAGGTCGACGCCGGACACGGACGGTGACTGGCGCGCCGAGCGCAGCCCGAGGTCCTCGACGGCGACGACGGCGCCGAAGCGCTCCGAGAAAAGCTCGGAGAGGATGCGCGGGATCGGTTCGCGCGGCTGCTCACCGTCGAGCCAGCGCCGGACCCGGGAGGTGTCGGTGCTGATGTGGTGGGCGCCCATCTGGCGCGCCCGGCGGTTCACCTGCCGTGCCAGCTCGCCCTTCGACCAGCCGCTACGCACGAACCATGAGCCCAATTGCCCATTGGGGCGCTTGCCGGCATTCGAATCGCCCGCGCCGCTGCCACTCACTGGAACGCCCCCATCCGCCGAATACTGTCGCGCGAACCAATACCAGAATGCCCTGATCCGATGCTGCCCATACGGAGGTCGCGCACGATCGAACTGGAAATCGAGTTGCCTCCGGCATACCCATCGGCGCACATACTTCCATGGTTCGCGTACCGACGGTAATCCCACGATCACCCGCCCGGCGAGGACGATTACAGAATCGCCACCATTCGCCACCCCTTCGGATGAACACCGCCATCGCCGGGCGCGATTCACTTGACACACGACGATCAGCAGTGGGCGCAGTGATGCGCGGCGGGGCGCGCGAACCATGTCGCACCACCCCGGCGCACCGGCGCACCACGGATCAGCACTGACGACGGAGCGTCACGAACGCGCCCCGCGTCGTAACCACCGGCGAGCCGGACCCGTTGGAGGGGGCATGGGCTTCACGATCGGCGGCATCCGTGAGATGCGCACCGGCTCACGGCGTCGCGGCCGCGCGGCCGAGTGCACCGCAGTGGCCGAGTACACGGGACTGTGGGGCTGGGCCGTCGCGCCGGGGGCGCGGGCCGCGGCCGGCCGCTGCTCGTGCGGGGAGGCGCGGTGCCCCTCCCCCGGCGCCCATCCGCTGGACTTCGCCCGCGAGGTCCCCGCGGGCGCCTCGCTCGACGCGGCGGCGGATGCCTGGGCCCGGGTGCCGGGCGCCTCGATGCTGCTGCCGGTGGGCCGCACCTTCGACATCCTCGACGTCGCAGAGGCGGCCGGGCGCCGGGCCCTGGTGCGCCTGGAACGGATGGGGCTGCCGCTCGGCCCGGTCGCGGTGACACCGGCCGGGCGGGCGCAGTTCTTCGTCGCCACGGGTGCGGCCGCCGAGCTCCCGCGGCTGCTGTACCGGATGGGCTGGGACGACGCGGGCCTGGACCTGCGTGCGCTGGGGTCCGGCTGCCACATCACCGCCCCGCCGTCCGACGAGGGCGGTCTCGGCCCCGTCCGGTGGCTGCGCCCGCCGGTGCTGGACACGGCGGCCTCGCCGCCACAGGCGCGACTGCTGCTGGGCACGCTGGCGTACAGCTGCCATCGCACGCCCCTCTGCGGCTGAACCGCCGCCGCTTGCGCGAGGCATACCCGTCGATGGCCGGCGCGCACAGCACAAGAGCCCGACCGCGGCTGCATCCCGCGGTCGGGCTCTTCGCGTACCCGTACGTGTACGCGCGAGGTGGTGTCAGTCTCCGATCAGGGCGTCCACGAACGCCTCGGGCTCGAACGGGGCCAGATCGTCCGGCCCCTCGCCGAGACCGATGAGCTTCACCGGTACGCCCAGATCGCGCTGGACGGCGACGACGATGCCGCCCTTGGCGGTGCCGTCCAGCTTGGTGAGGACGATGCCGGTGATATCGACGACCTCGGCGAACACCCGGGCCTGCACCAGGCCGTTCTGCCCGGTCGTGGCGTCGAGGACGAGGAGGATCTCGTCGAGCGGCCCGTGCTTCTCGACGACCCGCTTGACCTTGCCGAGCTCGTCCATGAGCCCGGTCTTGGTGTGCAGCCGGCCCGCGGTGTCGATGAGGACGACATCGGCGCCCTCGGCGATGCCTTCCTTCACCGCGTCGAAGGCGATCGACGCGGGGTCGCCGCCCTCGGGTCCGCGCACGGTGCGGGCGCCGACGCGCTCGCCCCAGGTCTGGAGCTGATCGGCGGCGGCGGCCCGGAAGGTGTCGGCCGCGCCGAGCACGACGCTACGGCCGTCGGCGACGAGCACCCGCGCCAGCTTGCCGGTGGTGGTGGTCTTGCCGGTTCCGTTGACGCCGACGACCATCACGACGCCGGGGGTGTCGACGCCGCTCTCCGTCTTGACCGCACGGTCGAAGTCGGTGCCGAGCAGGGTGATGAGCTCCTCGCGCAGCAGCGCGCGCAGCCCTTCGGGGGTACGGGTGCCGAGGACACGGACACGTTCGCGGAGCCGCTCCACCAGTTCCTGGGTGGGCGCGACGCCGACGTCGGCGGTGAGGAGGGTGTCCTCGATCTCCTCCCAGGTGTCCTCGTCGAGGTTGTCGCGGGACAGGAGCGTGAGCAGCCCCTTGCCGAGGGAGTTCTGCGAGCGGGCGAGCCGGGCACGCAGCCGGACCAGCCGGCCGGCGGTGGGCTCGGGCACCTCGATGGCGGGGACGGCGAGCGCCTCCGGCTCGACGGCCTCGGGGGCTTCCTCGACGGGAGCCTCGGCCACCGAGGGGCCGACCTCCTCGATGGTGCGGCGCGGTTCTTCGCGCGGCACTTCGGCTTCCTCGCCGACATGGGGCTCGGGAGGAGTGATGGTCGGCGTGCTCGACGGCGCCGGGGGCAGCTGCTTCTTCTTGCGGCTGCTGACCACGAGCCCGCTGATCACGCCGACCGCGACCAGGGCGATGACTACAGCAAGGATGACGAATTCCATAACCCATCCAGTATCAGTCACGGCCGCCCGCGTGGGCCGCCCCGAAGGATCACCCCCGCCTCACTATGAACGCTATGCACCTTTTGGGGGTAACGATACGATCCCGTCCGCGGAGACCCGTGGCCTGGAACCCGTCCCCGAGAGCGAGCGCACCGGCGGGGCCCGGGCCTCTCCCCCACCCGGGCCGGCGCGAACCCGACCGTGCCGCTGCTCACCATGGGCGCGGGACTCATCGTCCTCGGCGGCCTGAATTCCTGGCAGGTGCCGACCGTCGCGATCGCCGGGCCGGTCGTCGGCTTCGGGCCGGCGGGCCTGGTGTCGATCGCCGGCAAGGAAGGCGGGACTCCGGGCGTGGCGCTCTTCCGGGCCGCCCTCGACCAGCGCGGCAATCCGCTGCCCGGCGCGCCGATCCGGATCGCCCGCCGGGGCCGGGAGACGGCGAACGCGGTCACCGGCACCTACGCCGCGGCCGTGGCGGCCGTGGCCACGTGGGCGGCGGGCCCGGGGGTGGGCCTGCCCCTCACTGGCGTGGAGTGGCTCTCCGGCCCGTTCACAGACGGCTGGACCGGGCGCCACGGGCTGGGCTGGACGGCCACGATCGCCGTCTCCGCCGCGCCGTACACCCTCCTGCCACGACCCGCCGAACGGGGCCGCGGAAGCGGGCCCCGGAGTGACGCGCCCCTACACATCTGACGACACGTCAGCTAGTGTCCCGCCTCGCCGAGTCCGCCCGACGAAGGGGCCAAGTGCCATGGCGTTCACCGTGGTCCGGTTCAATCTGGTCGATCCCGCCGCCACCCCCGAGTCGCTCTCGGCCCGCTACCGCGCGGCGCTGGAGATGGCCGCGTACGCCGACGAGCACGGCGTCGACACCGTACAGACCGAGGAACACCACGGCGCAGCCAACTCCTGGCTGCCCTCCCCCTTCGTCTTCGCGGGCTCGGTCTTCGGCGCCACCCGCCGGATCGCGGTCACCGTCTCGGCGATCATCGGCCCGCTGCACGAGCCGCTGCGGCTGGCCGAGGACATCGCGGTCCTGGACCTGCTGAGCGCGGGCCGGCTGGTCACGGTGGCGGGGATCGGCTACCGACCCGAGGAGTACGAACGGGCGGGCGTCGAATGGGGCAGACGCGGCAGGCTCCAGGACGAGCTACTGGAGACCCTGTTGCGGGCGTGGACCGGGGAGCCGTTCCCGTACCGGGGCCGCACGGTCCGGGTCACGCCGCGCCCGTACACCCAGCCGCATCCGCTGCTGCTGGTGGGCGGCAGTTCGCGGGCGGCGGCCCGGCGGGCGGCCCGGTTCGGGCTGCCGCTCTTCCCGAGCGCGCATCTGCCGGAGCTGGAGGCGTACTACCACGAGCGGCGTGCGGAGTTCGGGACGGACGGCTTCTGCATGATGCCGTCCGCCGCGACCCCGCTGCTGCATGTGTCCGAGAACCCGGACCGGACGTGGGCGGAGCACGGCGGGCACTTCCTGCACGAGGCGCGTACGTACGCCTCCTGGCAGTCCAAGGACATCCGCTCGGCGGTGCGTTCGGCGGCGACGACGGTGGCGGAACTGCGGGACGAAGGGGTCTACCGGGTCGTCACACCGGATGAGTGTGCCGGGGCGGCCGGGGAGCTGGACAGCCTGGTGCTGCATCCGCTGTGCGGCGGGATGCCGGTCGAGGAGGGGTGGCGCAGTCTACGGCTGTTCTGCGAGGCGATCGCGCACAGCCGCCCCTGACCAGCGGGAATCAGCCCATCTCCTCCAACGCCTTGCCCTTGGTCTCCTTCACGAACTTGAGCACGAAGGGGATCGAGAGCGTCGCGAAGCACGCATAGATGATGTACGTGCCCGACAGGTTCCAGTCGGCCAGGCTCGGGAAGCTCGCGGTGATCGCCCAGTTGGCGATCCACTGCGCGGACGCGGCGACGCCGAGCGCGGCTGCGCGGATCTTGTTCGGGAACATCTCGCCGAGGAAGACCCAGACGATGACGCCCCACGACAGGGCGAAGAAGAGCACGAACACATGGGCGGCGACGAGCGCCACGACGCCATGGGTGTGGGGCAGTTTGCCGCCGACCAGGGGGGCCGAGAAGGCCCATGCCTCGAAGGCGAGGGCAATGGCCATGCCGGTGGAGCCGACCAGCGCGAGCGGCTTGCGGCCCACCCGGTCCACCAGCACCATCGCGATGACGGTACCGATGATGTTGATGATCGACGTGGTGAACGAGTACAGGAACGAGGCCGACGGGTCGATGCCGACGGACTGCCAGAGCGTCGCCGAGTAGTAGAACGCCACGTTGATGCCGACGAGTTGCTGGAAGACCGACAGGCCGATACCGACCCAGACGATCGGCAGGAAGCCGACGTGACCGCCGAGCAGGTCCTTGAACCTGGACTTGTGCTCCCGGTGCATGGCGGTCTCGATCTCGGTCACCCGGGCGTCGAGGTCGACGTTCTTGCCCTCGACCTCCTCCAGGATCTTCCGGGCCCGGTCCTTCTTGCCGACCGAGATCAGGAACCGCGGCGACTCGGGGATCGCGAACGAGAGGAGCCCGTACAGAGCGGCGGGGACGACCATCACGCCGAGCATCCACTGCCAGGCCTCGATGCCGCCGATCCTGCCGCGCTGGTCCCCGTGGGCGAGCTGCAGAATGCCGTAGTTGACCAGCTGGGAAATGGCGATGCCGATGACGATCGCGGCCTGCTGGAAGGAGCCGAGCCGGCCGCGGTAGGCGGGCGGCGAGACCTCGGCGATGTACGCCGGGCCGATCACCGAGGCCATGCCGATGGCGAAGCCGCCGATGATGCGCCACATCGCCAGGTCCCAGAGGGCGAACGGGAGCGCGGAGCCGACGGCACTGATGGTGAAGAGCACGGAGGCGATCTGCATGCAGTGGATGCGGCCGATGCGGTCGGCGATGCGGCCCGCCGTGGCAGCGCCGATCGCACAGCCGATCAGCGCGATGGCGATGACCTGGGCGAGCGTTGCCGAGCCGATGTCGTACCGGCTGCGGATCGCCTCGACGGCGCCGTTGATGACGGAGCTGTCGTAGCCGAACAGGAAGCCGCCCATCGCCGCGGCCGCCGTGATGAAGATGACATGGCCCAGGTGGTCCGGGTGGGCCCCTCGGGCTCCGGACGCCGGTCCCTGCGCTGTGCTGGTCACGTGAACTCCTGATGCCTGGCCGCGTCCTCAGGTGTGGGGGCGAGCTCGGGCTGAGGCGGTGAGCTCTTCCAAGTGGCGCATAACTTCACGCCTGCCACCACTTGAAGACAAGGGCGAAACCGCAGAGACAATTCATTCAAGCTTCGAAGTCAAGATTGCGATTTTGCTTGCCCCCACCGAGAATCGTCCGACTGGCGCGTTGGAGCCTTGAAGGTTGAGCAAGGCGTCAGCGCAGCCTCTGGCTGATGACCTTGGAGACCCCGTCGCCCTGCATCGAGACGCCGTACAGCGCGTCCGCGACCTCCATCGTCCGCTTCTGATGCGTGATCACGATCAGCTGGGAGCTCTCCTGGAGTTCCTCCATGATCCGGATCAGCCGCTGCAGATTCGTGTCGTCGAGCGCCGCCTCGACCTCGTCCATCACATAGAACGGGCTGGGCCTGGCCTTGAAGATCGAGACCAGCAACGCCACCGCGGTGAGCGAGCGTTCCCCGCCGGACAGCAGCGAGAGCCGCTTGACCTTCTTGCCCGGCGGCCGGGCCTCGACGTCCACACCGGTCGCGAGCATATTGTCCGGGTCGGTCAGGACGAGCCGCCCCTCGCCACCGGGGAAGAGCCGCGAGAAGACGCCCTCGAACTCACGGGCCGTGTCCCGGTACGCCTCGGTGAACACCTGCTCGACCCGCTCGTCGACCTCCTTGATGACCTGTATCAGGTCGGCCCGGGTCTTCTTCAGGTCTTCGAGCTGCTCGGAGAGGAACTTGTGCCGCTCCTCCAGCGCCGAGAACTCCTCCAGGGCGAGCGGATTCACCTTCCCGAGTTGCTGATACGCCCGTTCGGCCGACCTCAGCCGCTTCTCCTGTTCGGCCCGGACGAACGGCTTCGGCTGGTTGCGCGGGTGCTCGGGGTCCTGAGGCAGCTCCTCGCCCTCGGCGGGCGGTGACGGCGGTACGAGCTGGTCGGGGCCGTACTCGGCGGCCAACCCGGCCGGCTCGACGCCCAGCTCCTCCAGCGCCTTCGTCTCCAGCTGCTCTATCCGCAGCCGCTTCTCGGCACCGAGCACCTCGCCACGGTGGACGGAATCGGTGAGCTTGTCCAGCTCGCTCTTGAGCTCACGGCCCTGGTTGCGCCCGGCCGCCAGCCCCCGTTCCCGCTCCGCCTTCGCCGCCTCGGCCGTGACCCGCTCCTGCTCGGCCCGTACGACGGACACCTCGACGTGGGCCAGCAGCTGACGGGCACCGGACGCGACGGCCGAGGCCACCGCCGCCTCGTGCCGCAGCCGGGCGCGGCGCTGCTCGGCGCGGGCCCGGGCCTCGCGTTCGGCGCGGGCGCCCCGGTCGAGGGCGTCCGCACGGCCCGCGAGTCCCTTGACCCGCTCCTCGTGGGTACGGACCTGGAGGCGGGCCTCCATCTCGGTCTGGCGAGCGTTGGCTCCGTCGGCGGCGAGCCGGTCGCGTACGGAGGCGTCCGGCTCCTCCTCGACCGGCATCTCCTCGGCGACGAGCAGCCGCTCGGCCAGCTCCTCGGCCTCCTCCGTCGCCCGTTCGAGGGCCTCCTGGGCACGGGCGGCGGACGCGGTCGTCCGCTCGGCCTCGCCCGCGGCTCCGCGGGCCTGCCCGGCGAGCCGGCCGAGCTGCTGGGCCACCCCGGACTTCTCCCGCTCGGCGGCCCGGCGCCGCTCCCCCAGTTCCTCGACGAGCCCGGCGCACGCGCCGCGCCGCTCCCCGGCGAGCCGCAGCGCCTCGGTCAACTCCACGCACCGCACGGCCAGCTCCTCCAGCTGGGCGGCGGCCTCGTCGACCGACGCCTGCACTTCGAGGAGGCTCGGCGCTCCGGCGGAACCGCCGTGCGCGAAGTGGGCCGAGAGGATGTCGCCCTCGGCGGTGACGGCCGTCAGCTCCGGGCGTGCGGCTACGAGATCCTCGGCATCCTCCAGGGTGCCGACGACCACCATGTCCCGCACCAGCCTCCGTACGGCGCCCACCAGTTCGGCCGGCCCACCGACGAGGCCGGCGACGGCGGGCGGGCTTCCGGCGAGCGGACTTCCGGAGGACACTGCGGTCACATCAGCCCCACCGGCACCAGAGACAACACTCGCACCAGAGGTCGTAGAGTCACCGCTATCCCCGCGGTGATCACGCATCCCGCCCAGCAACAGCGCCGCCCGCCCCGCGTCCTGTTTGCGCAGCAGCCGGATCGCGTCCGCCGCCGTGGCCGGGTCCGTCACCGCGACCGCGTCCGCCGCCACGCCCAGGGCCGCCGCCACCGCCACCTCGTACCCCGGCTCCACCGTCAGGCGTTCCGCGACCGGTCCGAGCAGTCCGGACAGCCGGTCCCGGGCGCCGAGCAGGGCACCGGTGCCGTCCTTGCGGCGCAGGCCGAGGGCCAGCGCCTCATGGCGGGCCGCGACCGCCGCCCGTTTCCGTTCGGCGGCGGTGGCCGCCTCCCGGGCCGCGGCGAGCGCCGCATCCGCCTCCGCGAATTCCCGCTTGGCGGCGTCGTGCCGCGCGCCCAGTTCCGCATCGCCCGCGTCCAGTCCCTCGACCTCGGCCTTGAGCTGTTCGTACTCCTCCTGGGCGGCCACCGCCCGCTCCCGCGCCTCGTCGCGGGATGCGGCCAGCCGGTCGATCTCGGCCTGCGCCGAACCGGCCCGGCTGCGGGCCGCGTTGACCTGCCCGTGCAGCCGGGCGAGTCCTTCGCGGCGGTCCGCGATGGCCCGCGCGGCGTCCTTGAGCCTGCGCTCCTCGGCCGCCAACTCCCGTTCCAGATCGGCGCGATGGGCGGCGGTGTCCTCCAACGCGTGTTCCGCCGCCTCCAGCGTGGCCGCCAGCTCCGCCTCCTGCTCACGGATGCGGGCTGCCTCCCGCTCCATGCTTTCAGGGTCCCTGAATCCCGTACCGCGCCGCTCCTCCCCGGATGCGGCCGAGGCGCTCTTCACCCGGGCGTCGGCCAGCGAGATCGTGCCGCGCACCCGCTCGGCCAGCTGCGACAGCTCGTACCAGGTCTGCTGAGCCCGCTGGAGCCGCGGCGCCAGCCGTCGTACCTCGTCCTCCAACTCCGCCTCGCGCACCAGCGCCGCCGTGAGCTCCGCCTCTGTGGCCTCCCGACGCTGCTTGAGCGCCGCTTCATCGGCGATCTCGCCGCGCAGCGCGGTGTGCAGCCGCACCAGGTCGTCGGCGAGCAGCCGCAGCCTGGCATCGCGCAGATCGGCCTGGATGACGGCGGCCCGGCGCGCCACGGCCGCCTGCCGGCCCAGCGGTTTCAGCTGTCGTCGCAGCTCGTCGGTCAGATCCTGGACGCGGGCCAGATTGGCTCCCATCGCGTCCAGTTTCCGCAGCGCCTTCTCTTTCCGCTTGCGGTGCTTGAGCACGCCCGCGGCTTCTTCGATGAATGCGCGCCGCCCCATCGGATCGGCGTGGAGTACGGAGTCCAGCTGGCCCTGACCGACGATGACGTGCATCTCCCGGCCGATACCGGAGTCCGAGAGGAGTTCCTGGATGTCCAGGAGCCGGCAGGTGTCACCATTGATCTGGTATTCACTGCCGCCGTTGCGGAACATGATCCGAGTGATCGTCACTTCGGCGTACTCGATGGGCAGTGCGCCATCGGAATTGTCGATGGTCAGCGAAACTTCCGCCCGGCCGAGCGGCGGCCGCCCGGTGGTGCCTGCGAAGATCACGTCTTCCATCTTGCCGCCGCGCAGGGATTTGGCACCCTGCTCCCCCATGACCCAGGAGAGCGCGTCCACCACATTGGACTTGCCGGACCCATTGGGACCGACGACACACGTGATACCAGGTTCGAACCGCAGCGTCGTGGCGGAGGCGAACGATTTGAAACCACGCAGGGTCAGGGCCTTGAGGTGCACGCCGCCGGACTCTACCTTTCGCTCTCGGTTTCGCTGATGAAGGTGCAGGGCACATCAGACGGTAAGGGAAGGGGTGCACGTCCGGGGCGGGTACCGCGCAGGTCCGAGTGGAGACCTCCGAGCGGAGACCTCCGAGCGCAAAAAGAAAGAAGGGACGCCGAAGCGCCCCTTATAAATCATGTGCGGTGTTGCGTGCGGTGTTACTGGTGCAGCGGCATTGACGGATCAAGGACGTGTCACGAAGGTGACAGATCAAGAGCAGTGATCTTCAATGATCCGGCGACGATCCAGGTGATGATCTCGGACGGCTGACGCGTACAGCCCGACCGGCCCCGAGGGCCATCGGTCAGGTCAGCGCCGGCTCCGCCTGAGGTACGTCGATGTCGATGCTGTCGAGCAGCGACTCTTGGTGCTGGGCGGCGGCATTGAGCGCGTCGTTCTCGTCCTGAATCCGTACGAGCTCGGATTCCAGGTCCTGGACGCGTTGCTGGAGCCGTCGCATCTCGGCGAGGAGTCGCGGGTCGGAACCGCCGACGTAACCGAGAAGCGCCTTTGCCATGATGGATGGTCCTCCACACTGAGTGACCGACCGATGCGGTGTGGGTCGTGAGGGAATCGCACCCGCGGTGCTCGGCAGTGCTCTGTACTCACTGCTGTTCTGCTGCCAAACAGCTCTGCCGAACAGCTGCGGTGCGCGGGGATTTCAGCGTCTCACCAAAAAGTTTGACGGTCAACACGATCACGCCCTGTAGAGGCGGGCAGCCCTGGGGCGCGCGGCTTGGCGATCACGCGGCGCGACTCTCCTGCGGGGCTCTCGGGGGCGTGGAGATCATCCTTACTGCCGCAGCCTGGCATGCCAACCGAATCTTGGCAACCACCGGGTCATTTCGCAGGTCATTTCATGTGTACGCAGATGAGCACCCCGCCGTCTCACCCCACGCCATCTTTCGAACACGTTCCGAACACGGCCGCCGATCCGGAGCCGGACCGGGCCCCGATCAGCGGATCGCGAAGCCGTTGTAACCGCCGCGCGGGGTGTCCCATATCTCAGTGACTCCGTCGACGCGCCCGGGTGTGTCGTCCGAGCGCAACCAGTCCAGCAGGCGGTGGCAATTCTCACGTCGTCCCTCGGCGACGACCTGCACCCTGCCGTCGTCGAGATTGACGGCGAAGCCGGTGAGACCGCCGATCTCCAGAGCATTTGCCCTGGTGAACCAGCGGAACCCTACTTGCTGTACTCGGCCGCGTACCCAGGCGGTGAGCCGTACGTCTTCGTTCATGCCTGAACGCTAACCGGCTGATTGCCCGCGGAGCACTTCCTGCCGAGAAGCCATGGCGTACAGTCCCGTCGCAATAACCTCACCCGATCGGGTGAAGCACATTGACGCCGAGACCGGCGTCCAGACCGTCAGAAGGGCTCAGCAGATGGGACGCCATCGACGCTCCGCCGTAGCTCCTGCCGTTCAGGACCGCGCGGCGGGGGACCCGGGGCGCCACCGCGGGACGCGCCACGGGAAGCGGACTGGGACACCTGTTCGTACCGGCCTGATCGGCGTCTCCGCCGCCCTCGCCGTGGGGGCCGTTGCGGTCGCCTCCGGCCTGCTGCCGGGCGGCGACACCTACTCGGTCGGCAGTGGCCCGGCCGCGGACCAGGTGCGTACCGAAGGGGCCCCGGATCTGCTGGGCCGGGACGGATCGACCACTGCGCCTGCCGACCGCGCCGGTGCGTCCGCCCAGGCCAGTCGCGGTGCCGGGCGGGCCGACGGCCCGACGAAGGCGGGGTCACCCGCCGGATCCCCGTCGTCCGCCACGCCGTCGAGGACGTCCGGGTCCGCCGGGCGGACGGAGTCCCCGTCGCCCACCTCACCGACGTCGTCGAAGGCCGCCGCGCCGGAAGCCTCGAAGAGCGCCGCGCCGGCCACGGCCGAGAAGTCTTCTGCCGCTCCGGAGGCCCCCGCCTCCTCCGCTCCGGCCGCCCGCAGGTCCGCGGCGCCGGCCGCCGCCACCTCCGCTCAGGCCGCCGTGCTCGCCCTCGTCAACCAGGAGCGCTCGAAGGTCGGCTGCAGCCCCGTGACGGCCAGCGCCACACTGGCCTCGCTCGCCCAGAATTTCAGCGACGACATGGCTGCCCGAGGCTTCTTCGACCACACCGACCCCGATGGCCGGACCCCCTGGGACCGCGCCTCCGCAGCCGGGGTGCAGGGGCTCGGCGGCGAGAACATCGCCCGCGGCCAGGCCGACGCACAGGCCGTGATGGACGCCTGGATGAACAGCGACGGCCACCGGGCAAACATTCTCAACTGCGACTACAAGACGCTCGGCGTCGGCGTGCACTTCGGCGCGGGCGGCCCCTGGTGGACCCAGGACTTCGGCTTCTGAGATTTCCACGGTCAGCGACCTGTCAGCTTCCTTGGGCCGTCTCGGGGCCGTTATCGGCAACCGAGGCGGCCCGAACTGTGTCTACGGCGGCCCGCGTACGAGTCTCCCTCGACGGCATCGGATGCGTGTGGGTCCGCAGCGTGAAGCCGGGGTCATGGTTTCCGAGGTATTCACCGAGAGCCTTGATGACCTTCCCCGCGCCCAGAAGCACGGACGCGTAGAAGTGCCCCAGTGCACGCATTCCGTTGTCCCGCCCGGTGACCACACCAGCAGCGCGTAGAGCCGGACGCGACTGGCGATCTGCTTCGCCGAGAACCCCGCCCGCGAGGTGATCCGGGCGGACACTGACTTCTACGGCTCCGAGCGATCACCCATGCGTATGGCGGAGGCGCAGATCACTCTCGGCGTGGTCGCAGCCCCGCAAGGCGACTTGGACCAGGCCGTGAATTACGGCGGGTGGGCGCTAAAAGGTGACCGCCAGCCTCTGCCTGCTCTGCTCAGGGTCAGCCGTGAGCTTGCAGCGTCATCAATCGCGACTACGCGACGGAGACGGCAGGCCGCGAGTACCTGGATCACCTGACCACACTCACTCGGACCCGCCAGGGGCGTGTCACCGTGCGGGCGGGCGGGGAGCGGCACCCGTACCTCCCCGCCGTAGACTTATCAAGGAGCTTGAGCCTTGCCGGACGTCCAGTTCAGGCGGGCCCCGCGACATTGGTAGCCGCCGAGGGCGGCGGGATTGACGTTTCCCACGGCTCCGGCCGTCGCGGGCTCTCTCTCCAATGAGCGGAAGCCTCTGCCTCGCCTTGTGAGCGGTGGAATCCCCTCAGGAAGGACGTGGGCCAGATGAGCCACTACGTGAGCCAGGTGCCCATCGGTGACATCACAGTGGCCGCCTCGGCCGTGCGCTGGATCTTCCCCCTCGGCATAGCCGTGGTCGTAGTAGCTGTTCTGCTTGGCCTCCTCTGGTGGGACAAGCGCCGTCGGGCACGAGCACAACAACAGGAACCACGGGCCGACCATTCGCCCCAAACCCGGCTGCTGAGGGATCCAGATGATTTCGGGGAAGGTCTCAGCCCGTACGAGCTCAACCGGCCCTCTTCGCCAAGGGACGCGCGAAAGGATGACACCGGCGGGGCTTTCGGCAGTGGAGGACCGGGCGGCTGACGGGGCGGCGATATCGGCGGCACTTGCCGAGACGATCGCGCCTCGGCTGCCGGTTGCGTCATGACCGATGCAGGGTCCGGTCACTGCGCAGCGGTATGAAGTCCCAGTACCGCCTCTGCTCCTCGTCCACTACGGGCGTGTAGTCGTTGAGGGGCTGGTTGCTCTCGAGAGACGTGGCGATCGTCTCCATGAGTACCGGCAGGGACGTCCACATCTGGTCTGATCCGCGCATAAGGCCTTGCCCGGCCTCGGCTTCGTGGACGCGCCCCCGGTCGATCTCGGGACGGTGGTCCAGCACGAGGCAACCCCCGCGGACGTCCCGCGCGATGGGGATCAACTGCGGATGTCCGTACAGGACGTTGCTGACCCGATCTTCATGAAGTCGTAGTCCGCCTCTTCTCCTTCCTCATCCGCCGTGCGCTTGTCGTAGAACCCGGTGAAAAGTTGCCACTCAGCCGCTATTTCGCGTGCACTCATCGGTCTGTAGAACCCCGGCAGCAGCGAGACCCGCTGGTCGAGGAGACCGTCGTGCCGCGACAACGACAGCACCAAGGGCTTCAGCAGTGGCCGGCCGATGACGCGTTCGGCCGCGGCGATGTCCACCGGATCCGCGGGCGGCGCCGCGCAGCGTAGGTCGCCGGGGTGTGCTCGGCCAGCCAGTTGTCGATTCGCGTCCACGACTCACTGATCGGTGCGGTCATGGCACGGCATCCTGCCACCTGGTCCTGAACCTCCAGGAGAACAGCCGGACGGTAACCGTGACCCCGATACATCCGACTGCGGCCGTCTCTGGGCCGTGGGAGGGGACTCAACGATGACAGGCGAGGACAACGGACGGCCGCTGACCCGCAGGCCAGAAGGGCGGCGGCTGGAGTGCGTGCAGGTCAGGAGGTGCCGCGTCACTTCTTAGACTTTTGAACCACGGTCTGCCGCTCACCCGGAGAAAGCGCACCCCGGCAGCGAGCGCTGTGCGGGCGTAGGCTGTCGGGATGGACGAGAAGACCCGTCTGGACGCGCTCGCCTTCGACGTGTTCTCCAGGCAGTGCCCCTCGCGCGGCACCCTGGAGCATGTCACCGGCCGCTGGGGCAGTCTGACGCTGGGAGCTCTGCACGACGGCAGTTTCCGCTTCAACGAGCTCCGTCGTCGGGTCGACGGGGTGAGCGAGAAGATGCTCTCGCAGACGCTCCACGCCCTGGAGCGGGACGGTCTCGTCCACCGCGAGGCCCAGCCGACCAATCCACCACGCGTCGACTACGAGCTGACGCCCCTGGGCCGGCAGGTCGCCGAACGGCTGCTCGCCCTGATCGAGCTCGTCGAGGGCCGGATGCCCGAGGTGCTCCGGGCTCGCGACCGGTACGACGAGACCCGCCCGCGCCCGGAAGTCCGGTCCTAAGGGCCTAGGAATCGGCGCGCGGCGGCCGCTGGCAGCGCGGGCAGAAGTAGCTGGAGCGGTTCATCCACGCCCGGCGGCGTATCGGCGTACCGCAACGGTGACAGGGCTCGCCCTCCCGCCCGTACGCGTCGAGGGAGCGGTCGAAGTAGCCGGACTCGCCGTTCACATTGACGTAGAGGCTGTCGAAGCTGGTGCCGCCCTGGTCGAGCGCCGCGTTCATCACGTCGCGGGCGTGGCCCAGCAGCTCGGCCGACTTGGGGCGGGTGAGGGTCGAGGTCGGGCGGTCGTAGTGCAGCCTGGCGCGCCAGAGCGCCTCGTCCGCGTAGATGTTGCCGACTCCGCTGATCAGCGACTGGTCGAGCAGGGCGCGCTTGATCGTCGTACGGCGCAGCCGCAGGGCCGCGTGGAACGCCGCGTCGTCGAAGGCCGGATCCAGGGGGTCGCGGGCGATGTGCGCGATGGTGTCGGGCAGCCCGTCCGTGCTGTCCGCGGCGCATTCGTGGAGCGAGAGCCCACCGAACGTCCGCTGGTCGACGAAGCGCAGCTCGGTGCCGAGCGAGTCCTGGAAGCGGATCCGGATGCGCAGATGCTTCTCGTCGGGGGCGTCCTGCGGCTGTACGAGCAGTTGACCGCTCATGCCGAGGTGGCCCAGCAGCGAGTTGGACGCGTCGTCCAGCGGCACCCAGAGGTATTTGCCGCGCCGCATGGCCGGGCCGAGGCGGGCACCCCCCAGCCGGGCCGCGAAGTCCACACCACCCGCGGGGTGACGACGGACCGCACGCGGATGCAGCACCTGGACGTCTCCGACCGTCCGGCCGGTGACCCAGCGCTCAAGACCCCGCCGTACGACTTCGACCTCGGGCAGCTCGGGCACAGTGTGGCTCCTCAGGGACGTTTCCAGGGTATCCGGGCAGCGAAAACCCCCCGGTGCGCCGGGCACCGGGGGGTTTTCAGGGTCAGGCCGGAGCGACGTCCGGGGACGGCGACGGGTCGGCAGGGGTGTCGGCGGCCCCTCCGTCGGCAGCGGCCTTCGCCGCGGCCTCCCGCGCTTCCGCGGCGGCGCTGATCTCACGCCAGGCGGACTCCGCCGCCTGCTGCTCCGCTTCCTTCTTGCTACGGCCGGTGCCGGTGCCGTACGAGACACCACCGACGCGAGCAGCAGCAGTAAAGGTCTTCTCGTGGTCCGGGCCGGTCTCCGTGACGAGGTACTCGGGAACGCCGAGGCTCTCGCTCGCGGTGAGTTCCTGGAGGCTGGTCTTCCAGTCCAGGCCGGCACCGAGGTTGGAGGACCTGTCGATCAGCGGGTCGAAGAGCCGGTGGACCAGCTCCGAGGCCGCGCTGAGGCCCTGGTCGAGATAGACCGCGCCGATCACCGCTTCAAGGGTGTCGGCGAGGATGGACGCCTTGTCCCTGCCGCCCGTGCCCTCTTCACCGCGGCCGAGCCGGATGAAGGAGCCGAGTTCGAGGCCGCGGCCCACTTCCGCAAGTGCACGCGAGTTGACCACCGCGGCCCGCAATTTGGCCAGCTGGCCTTCGGGCAGGTCGGGGTGGGTGCGGTACAGCGTGTCCGTGACGACCAGACCGAGCACCGAATCCCCGAGGAATTCGAGCCGCTCGTTGGTCGGCAGACCGCCGTTCTCGTACGCGTACGAGCGATGGGTCAGCGCACGCACCAGAAGGGCGGACTCGAGGTGATACCCGAGCCGCCCTTCCAGAAGCGTGTGGGACGAGGCTGTGTTGACGTTGTCTGCCTGCTTCTTGGCGTTGGACAACTCAGACATCGGGCCTCTCACCAGCCGCTCAGACCTCGAGGACCTGGCGCTTGTTGTACGTGCCGCAGCTGGGGCACGCGATGTGCTGCAGCTTCGGCTCCTGGCAACGCTCGCACGAAACCAGGGTGGGGACCGCAGCCTTCCACTGCGACCGGCGGTGGCGCGTGTTGCTGCGCGACATCTTCCGCTTCGGAACAGCCACGGCTACTTCTCCTGCTTCTCGTCGACGCCCGCTTCGGCGCCGCCCATGTTGTCCTTCTCGCCGTCCTGAACGGTGTCGGCGAGTCCTTGCAATGCCGCCCAACGGATGTCGACGGCATCGTGGTGGTGACCGGGATTCTCGTCCAGCCTGATTCCGCATTCGGAACACAGACCGGCGCAGGACTCCCGGCACACCGGCTGCATCGGCAGTGCGAGCACCACCGCATCGCGCAGCACCGGTTCGAGGTCGAACAGGCCGTCCTCGATGAAGAGCCTGTCCTCGTCGTCCTCGGCGTCGTCGGCCGGTTCCGCCTTGTGGCTGCGGCCCCGGTCATCGGCGTCAGGGTACGAGAACATCTCCTGGAAGTCCGCCGCAACCTCAAGGCGCAGCGGCTCCAGACACCTTACGCACTCCCCCTCGGCCGACGCACGGGCGGTGCCTGTGACAAGCACCCCCTCCATGACCGATTCGAGACGGAGTTCCAGCTCCACGGGTGCGCCTTCCGGCACACCGATGACCTCGTCGATGCCGAGGGGCGGTGAGCCGGGTGCGTCCACCGTGCGGGTCAGCCGCTGGAGGGCACCGGGACGCCGACCCAGCTCGTGCGTATCGAACACGAGAGGGTTTCGGTGGTCGAGGTGGCCGTTCAGGGCTTTTCCTGCTTTCGAAATCATGTGCATCACACAGCGTGGGGAGGGCCGCCCGATTTCGGATGCGAAACGGGCAGCCTGGATCGCGGACATGCGCGACCGAAGAGCCAGGATACTGGACGCGCCGCCCAGCTCCCAATCCGGTCCACCGGAACCCGGTACGGCCCGGACGCCGTGGCGACCGGGCCGCCGTCGCGACCGGTCAGTGTTCCTGCTCGTACCGGCGCAGCTGGTTCAGGTCGATCATGCTGGTGTCGAACAGGCTGGTCTCGTCGAGGGCGCTCTCGCCCTGCGGCTGGAGCGCCTGCTGGGGCTGCATGGGCTGCTGCTGCCAGCCGTCGTACCCCTGGACCGGGATCTGGGCCTGGGCCTGGCTCTGGTCGTAGCCCTGCTGCTGATACGCGGCGTACGGGTCGGGCTGCTGCTGGTACCCGTAGACGTCCTGCTGCGGCTGCTCCTGGTACGCGTACGCCTCCGCGTAGTCCGGCCGGTCCTGGGCGGGGAAGTGCGGCTGGAGCTGCTGGTGCACCGGCTGCGGCTCCGGGGTGGCGAGCTCGGCGAGGCCGGCCCAGTGGTCCTCGTCGCTCATGCGGACCTGGTTGCCCGCCGCGTCCTGGGCGGCCATGTGGACGCCGAGTTCGTCGGTGGCGACCCGGCCGTGCAGCTTCTGCCGGCCGCGGCCGACCGCCTCCAGAGTCTTGGCGAGCACGGCCTCGAAGGCGCCGAGCTTGGTGTCGACGTACTCGTCGGCGCGACGCTGGAGCGTGGCCGGGTCGGTGCTGCGCTCGGGGGCCTCGGCGAAGTCCGGGTCCTCGTATCCCTGCTCGTCGAAGGCCTGGCCGCGGCCGAGGAGCTTCTCGCGGCCCCGGTCGACGGAGCCGATGGTCTTGGTGAGGACGACCTCGAAGTTGGCGAGCTTGCTGTCGACGTACTCGTCGGCCTCGGCGCGGACCTCCTCGGCCTCCCGGCGGGCCTCACCGAGGATGCGGTCGGCCTCGGTGCGGGACTGCATGGCGACCTCGGTCCCGGAGATCAGCGAGGCGCGTTCGGCGTGTGCGGCCTCGATGATCCGCTCGGCCTCCTGACGGGCCTGCTCGACCATCTGCTCCCGCCCGCCGATGAGCTCCTGGGCGTGGGCGAGCGAGCCGGGCAGGGCCCCGCGCACCTCTTCGAGCATCGCGAGCAGCTCGGCGCGGTTGACCACGCACGAAGCCGACATGGGCATGGACCGGGCGCTCCCGACCGCCTCGACGATCTCGTCGAGCTTCTTCTGCACGTCCACCGTGTGCTCGCCACTCTCTACTGCCGATTGGAGACGGACGGGACGACTGTACGGCCAGTCGGCGCCTGCCCGACACCTGGTGACGGTCCGTCAGGTACTCGGCGCCGGATCAGCGCTCGCCCAGGCGCTCCACGAGGGCCGCGTGGACCACCGGGGGCAGCAGGTGGGAGACGTCGCCGCCCCAGGTGGCGACCTCCTTGACCAGGGAGGACGACAGGAAGCTGTAGGTGGGATTGGTCGGCACGAAGAGCGTCTCGACGCCGGAGAGGCCGTTGTTCATCTGCGCCATCTGCAGCTCGTAGTCGAAGTCGCTGACGGCCCGCAGGCCCTTCACGATCGCCGGGATGTCGCGCTGCTTGCAGAAGTCGACCAGGAGGCCGTGGAAGGACTCGACCTGGACGTTGCCGAAGTCCGCGGTGACCTGGCGGATCAGGTCGATGCGCTCGTCGACCGTGAAGAGGCCCTTCTTGGACTGGTTGATCATCACCGCGACATGTACGACGTCGTACAGCTTCGAGGCACGGCCAATGATGTCGAGGTGTCCATTGGTGATGGGGTCGAACGACCCCGGGCAGACGGCGCGGCGCAACTTGATTCCCTCGCTCTCCGGTCCGGTCATCGTGCGTCTTCGCACGTAGAGGCGGCGCGACCGTACCAAAGCGTTCCCTCGCCGTAGCGGCGGGCCCGCAGTGGCTCGAATCCCTTGGGCCAGTTGAATTCTCCGCCTCTGGTGCTGCGTTCCACGGTGACGAGCGCATCGACTGCGAGCCACCCCTGGGTGCGGAGTGTGAGCAGAATCTCGCCAAGATCGTCGTCGGTCACGGCGTATGGCGGGTCCAGGAACACCACGTCGTAGGGCTCCGCGGGTGCCGGCCCTGTCACGATCTGTTCGGCTTTGCCGGTACGGACTTCGGCGCCGGGCAGGCCGAGCGTGCGGACGTTGTCCCGGACGGTGCGGACGGCCCTGGGTTCGGTCTCGACGAGCAGGGCGTGGACAGCGCCGCGCGAGAGTGCTTCCAGGCCTACGGCGCCGGAGCCCGCGTACAGATCCGCGATACGGGTGCCGTGGAGGCTGCCCAGGAGGGCTTCCCAGGTGGAGAAGAGGCCCTCGCGTGCACGGTCGGAGGTGGGGCGGGTGCCGGTGCCGGGCGGGACGGCCAGGCGGCGTCCGCCGGCCGAGCCGGCGATCACGCGGGTCATGGGTGTCTGGTCCTCGGTTCGTGGGTGGCCCGCAGGGTGCTGCGGCGCCGTGGCATCCACGATATGGCGTCGCGGCGGATCGGGCCCGCGCACCCGTCACCCCTTGTCGAGGTACTGTTCGCGCTCCTTGTCGAGCAGCGCGTCCAGCGCGGTCCGCAGCTCCGGCAGGCGTTCCAGCTCCGGGTCGGCGGCGACGATCGCCGCGGCCTCCTCGCGGGCGGCGGCGATGACCTCCTCGTCGTCGATGACGGTGAGCATCCGCAGCGAGGAGCGGACCCCGGACTGGGCCTGGCCGAGGACATCGCCCTCACGGCGCTGTTCGAGGTCGATCCGGGACAGCTCGAAGCCGTCGAGGGTGGCGGCGACGGCGGACAGGCGGGCGCGGGCCGGACTCGCCTCGTGGGCCTCGCTGACCAGCAGGCAGAGTCCGGGGGCGGAGCCGCGGCCGACCCGGCCGCGCAGCTGGTGCAGCTGGGAGACCCCGAACCGGTCGGCGTCCATGATGACCATCGCGGTGGCGTTGGGGACGTTGACCCCGACCTCGATGACGGTGGTGGCGACGAGGACGTCGACCTGGCCCGCGGCGAAGCGGCGCATCACGTCGTCCTTGTCGTCGGGGTTCATCCTGCCGTGCAGCACCTCGACGCGCAGTCCGGCGAGCGGGCCCTTCGCAAGCTGTTCGGCGATCTCCAGGACGGCGAGCGGGGGGCGCTTCTCGCCGTCGTCCTCGGTCGCCTTCTTCCCCTTCTTCCCTGCCGCCTCGTCCTCGGCGTCATCGCCGATGCGGGGGCAGACCACGTATGCCTGGTGCCCGCTCTCCACCTCCTCCCGGACCCGTTCCCAGGCGCGGCTGAGGAAGTGCGGTTTGTCCTTGGCGGGGACGACGTGGCTGGCGATCGGCGAACGGCCGGCGGGCAGCTGGTCCAGTACGGAGGTCTCCAGGTCACCGAAGACGGTCATGGCGACCGTACGGGGAATGGGGGTGGCGGTCATGACCAGCAGGTGCGGCGGCTGCTTCCCCTTGGACCGGAGCGCGTCGCGCTGTTCCACCCCGAAGCGGTGCTGTTCGTCGACGACGACCAGGCCCAGGTCGTGGAACTGCACCTTGTCCTCGATCAGCGCGTGCGTACCGATCACGATCCCGGCCTCGCCCGTGACGAGGTCGAGCAGCGCCTGACGGCGGGCCGCGACGCCCATGGAGCCGGTGAGCAGCACGACCTTGGTGCCCTGCTCGGAGCCGCCCAGCAAGCCGCCCTCGGCCAGCTCGCCCATCATTTCCGTGATGGACCGGTGGTGCTGCTGGGCGAGCACCTCGGTGGGCGCGAGCATGGCGGCCTGTCCGCCCGCGTCGACGACGCCGAGCATCGCGCGCAGGGCGACCATGGTCTTCCCGCTGCCCACCTCCCCCTGGAGGAGCCGGTGCATCGGGTGCTCGGTCGCCAGGTCGTCGAAGATCTCCCGGGAGACTTTCTGCTGCCCCTCGGTGAGGGTGAACGGCAGCTTGGCGTCGAAGGCGTCGAGCAGTCCGCCGTGGGCGGGCTTCCGGGCGACCGCCGGGAGCTGGGTGTCCGCGTATCTGCGGCGGGCCAGCGCGACCTGGAGGACGAAGGCCTCGTCCCACTTCAGCCGGTCCCTGGCCTGGGCGATGTCCGCCTTGGTCTGCGGGCGGTGCACCTTCAGCAGCGCCTCCGGGAGCGGGGTGAACCCGCGGCCCTCGCGCAGGCTCGGCGGCAGCGGGTCGACGGCCTCCCGCGCGCTGGGCAGCACGGTGTCGACGGCCTTGGCGATCCGCCACGAGTCCAGCTGCTTGCAGGCCGGGTAGATCGGCAGCAGCCGCCCGGCGAAGGCGTCCACCGCTTCCGCGGCCTCGGCCCCGTCGATGGACTCGGCGTCCAGCAGCTGGTACGTGGGGTGGGCCAGCTGCATCTTGCGGTTGAAGACGGAGACCTTGCCCGCGAACATCGCCCGCCGGCCGGGCAGCAGTTCCTTGTGCGGCTTGTGGACGCCATGGCCGAAGAAGACGAGCTGGAGGCGGCCGCTGCCGTCGGTGAGGGTCACTTCGAGGCGCTTGCCGCGGCCGTTGTTGAACATCATGATGCGGGCGTCGGCGACCTGGGCGACCACCGTCACGTGCTCGTCCAGCGGGAGGTCGGTCAGCGCCGTGAGCCGGCCGCGCTCCTCGTACCGTCGCGGGTAGTGGTGCAGCAGATCACCGACCGTGTGCAGGTCGAGATGGTCGGCCATCACCGTCGCGGTGGCTCCGCCGAGCAGCTTCTTGAGGGGTTCATCGAACGCAGACACGCGATCCATTGCACACCACACCACTGACAGATGTCCGGTGGGCACCACCCGGAACGCCGGAATCCCCTGGACGGATCGTCGCCACGCCCCTGGGACCGGCTCCCACGCGTCCTGCTGGCGATCACCTTCCCGTGACCGCCCGAAAGACCCGCATCGTCGCCAGTCCCCACCGGCGCTGCGGCGAGGACGTCTGAGACTTCAGCGCATTCCGTGTCCCCCGAATACTCCGAGTCCGAAGAGTCCGAAGGCTCCGGTACGACATCCTCGCAGGACGAGATGGGCCGGGCGCGCCGGTTGGAGGCGGAAATATTGCTGAAGTACCTGAACAATTCGGGCCGTCCGGCGATTGACCACGGCCCCCGGGTCGAACGTGGTCCGGGGCCGGGGTGGGGGAAGGCTGACGACAACGCGGCGAGGCGCGCGCCGGGGCGCGCGAGCCCGTCGCGTTCCCAGTGAGGGACCCCGGCGCAACGAGCGGGGAGCGTCCGGCACTTGAGCCCTGTGCAGGACGGGGCCGTGCAGGACGGGGCCGTGACCGGCCCGTGCCGGGCGGGACCGTGCCGCGCTACTCCACCCCGATCAGCAGCGGAGCGCACTGGTGGCCGCCCCGGTACACCACCGTGTCGACCGCCAGATAGCCCTCGCGCACGTGCTCCTCCAGCGCGTCCGCGAGGCTGTCGGGGACGTCCTCGCCGAGGACCAGGGTGACCAGTTCGCCGCCCGCCGCCAACATGCGGTCCAGCACGTTACGCGCCGTTTCCGGTACGTCCTCGCCGATGACCGCGACGTCACCGTCGATCAGGCCGAGGATGTCGCCGGCCTGGCAGATGCCCGCCATGGTCCAGGACTGCCGCTCGGCCACGGCCAGTTCGGCATAGCGGGTGGCACCGGCCGCGGCGGTCATCGCGACCACGTCCTCGTCGAAGCTGCGGTCGGGTTCGTGGACGGCGAGGGCCGCGATGCCCTGGACGGCGGCCCGGGTCGGGATCAGGGCGACCCTGACCCCCTCCGCGCGGGCCTGTTCGGCGGCGGCAGCGGCGGTGTGGCGCAACTCGGCGTCGTTGGGCAGCAGGACCACCTCGCGCGCGTGCGCCCGGCGGATCGCGTCGACGAGTTCGCCGCTGGCGGGCGGCTCTCCGGGGCGCGCCAGGACCGTCGTCGCTCCGGCCTCCTTGCACAGGCCGCGCAGCCCGTCGCCGGGAACCACCACGACGACCGCGCGCTGCACGGGTTCGGCGTGGGGGTGCACCCGGTCCGCGCCGAAGTGGGTGATCCGGATGCGGTACGGCCGCCCCGCCTCGACACCGGCCTCCACCGCCGCACCCGCGTCGTCGACATGCACGTGGACGTTCCACAGCCCGTCGCCGCCCACCACGACGAGCGAGTCGCCGAGTCCGTCGAGCCGGGTCCGCAGCCGGTCCACGGCGCCGTCCGTGGCCTCCAGCAGGTAGATGACCTCGAAGGCCGGCCCGCCCGCCGCGTCGGCCACCGCGCAGTCGTCCGGCAGCGGAAGGGCGGGCGCGGCCACGTGCGTGCGCTCGGGCGCCCGCCCGGAGACCGCTTCGACGAGCGCCCCGAGCACGGTCACCAGGCCCCGTCCCCCGGCGTCCACGACACCGGCGCGTCCGAGGACGGCGAGTTGGCCGGGGGTCGCTTCCAGGGCCGTCCGCGCCCCCTCGTACGCCGCCCGGGCCACCGCCGCGGTTCCGGCGTCGTCCGCCGTGCTTCCGGCGGCCTCGGCGGCGGCGGTGGCCACGGTGAGCACGGTGCCCTCGACGGGGTGGGCGACGGCCTGCCTGGCGGCGGCCGCGGCGCTCGTGAGCGCCCGGCGAAGGTGGTCCGCGTCGTGCCCGCCGGCCAGCACCCCGGCCATCCCGCGCAGCAACTGCGCCAGGATCGTGCCGGAGTTCCCGCGGGCACCGATCAGCGCTCCGTGCGCCATGGCCCGAACCACGTCGGCGGCGACGGGCACGGTCGTGCCGGTCTCGTGGGCGGCGAAGACGGCTTCGACGGCCTGGTTCGCGGACTCGACGGTCAGATAGAGGTTCGTACCGGTATCCCCGTCCGCGACGGGGTACACATTGATCGCGTCGATCGCCTCGCGCTCCCGGCCCAGCGCCTCCAGCGCCAGTGAGCACCAGGTACGCACCGCGACGGTGTCCATCTCGTCGGCGGTCTGCGGCACCTGTCGGTCCTCCTCGAAGATCGGCCGTGGGTGGCCGGCTGCACCGCAGAGTAGTCCCCGCGCGCCGGGTCCGGCGGCGACAGGGGCGGGACGGGGGGCGGCGGAACCCATGGTAGTTTCGTTCTACCGACGCGGCCGTTGTATGCTGCTTCGGTTGCCCGATGAGAGTCGGGCCATTCCTCCGGTGCCGCCACTTCAGTCAAATGAATCCGGCGCGCCGGAATTCACTGTAAGTGCACCTGAAGTCTTTGGAGTGACCCGTGGCTGCCAACTGCGACGTCTGCGGCAAGGGGCCGGGCTTCGGCAACAACATTTCGCACTCGCACCGCCGTACGTCCCGTCGCTGGAATCCCAACATCCAGCGCGTGCGTGCCGTGGTCGGTCGGACGCCGAAGCGGCTCAACGTCTGCACCTCGTGCATCAAGGCCGGCAAGGTCGCGCGCTGACGTTCCCGTCGTAGCGCAGCCTTCCGGTTGCCCAAAAAGCCGGTCCACCTCGGTGGGCCGGCTTTTTGCTGTGCTGCGGGGCGTCCTCACCCGGTGCGCGTCCGCCAGCCGTGGTCGACGGGGCCGATCCCGGCACCCAGCGGGAATCCGGCCGCGATCGCCCCGGTGACGTACGCCTTCGCGCCTCGTACGGCCGTGGGCACGTCCTGGCCCAGGGCCAGCCCGCAGGCGATCGCCGAGGCCAGCGTGCAGCCGGTGCCGTGGGTGTGCCGGTTGTCGTTCCTGGGTGCGCGCAGCCAGTGCTCCGCGGTGCCGTCCGTCAGCAGATCGACGGGTTCGCCGGGCAGATGCCCGCCCTTGATGACGACCCAGCGCGGCCCGAAAGCCAGTATCCCGGTGGCGGCGTGCCGCATTCCGGTCTCGTCCGTGACGTGCACGCCGGTGAGCTGCGCCACTTCGTCCAGGTTCGGGGTGGCTACCGTGGCGATCGGCAGGAGTTTCGTCCGTACGGAATCGAGCGCCTCGGCGGCCAGCAGCGGATCTCCGTGCTTGGAGACCCCGACCGGGTCGACGACGACGGGGGACGCGGTGCCCGCGAGGAGTTCGGCCACGGTCTCCACGAGCGCGGCCGACGCCAGCATGCCGGTCTTCACCGCCTGCACACCGATGTCGTCCACCACGCTGCGGTACTGGGCGCGTACGGCCTCGGCGGGCAGTTCCCAGGTGCCCTGCACGCCCAGCGAGTTCTGGGCGGTGACGGCGCTCAGCACGCTCATTCCGTGCACGCCGAACGCGGACATCGTCTTCAGATCGGCCTGAATGCCCGCACCACCGCCGGAATCGGATCCGGCGACGGTGAGCACACGGGCGGGCACGGCAGCAGATATGGGCATACGCCGAATCTACTGGGCGTCCTCGATGCCGCCGAAATGATCCCAGCCGCCCTTGCTGGTCCAGGGCGCCCCGTCGACCGTCACCTGCGGCAGCGCCGAGGGGTTGAGGACTTCGCCGATCACCTTCCAGCGGGCGGGCAGTTTCACGTCCGGCGGGAAGGTGGCGACGATCGCGTGGTCCTCTCCCCCGGTGAGTACCCACTGCAGCGGGTCCACGCCGACGGCCTGCCCGATGTCGGACATCTGGGAGGGGATGTCGATGAGTCCGGAGCGCAGATCGATCCGGACCTTGCTGGCCTCGGCGATGTGTCCGAGGTCGGCGACGAGTCCGTCGCTCACGTCCGTCATCGCGGTGGCGCCGAGCCCGGCGGCCGCGGGGCCCGCGTGGTACGGCGGTTCGGGGCGCCGGTGGGCCTCGACGAAGGCGCGGGGCGAGCGGAAGCCGCGGGAGAGCACGGCGTAACCGGCGGCGGACCAGCCGAGCCAGCCGGTGACGGCTACGACGTCGCCGGGCTGGGCCCCGGACCGGGTGACCGGTTCGTGGTTGCGCAGATCGCCGAGTGCGGTGATCGAAACGGTGATCGTCTCGCCGCCCACGACATCGCCGCCGACCACGGCCGCGCCGGCGACCTGGCACTCGTCACGGATGCCGTCCATCAGCTCGCCGGCCCAGGTGACCGGGAGTTCGGCGGGGACGACCAGGCCGAGCAGCAGCGCGGTGGGCACGGCCCCCATGGCGGCGATGTCGGCGAGGTTCTGGGCGGCGGCCTTTCGGCCGACGTCGTACGCGGTCGACCAGTCGCGGCGAAAGTGCCGTCCCTCCAGCAGGATGTCCGTACTGGCCACGACCCTGCGGTCGGGAGCGGACACGACCGCGGCGTCGTCGCCGGGGCCGAGCCGTACCGCCGGAGTGGTGGTGAGCCGGGAAGTCAGCTCCCTGATGAGCCCGAACTCCCCCAACTCGCCCACGGTTCCCTTCACCGAGTCTCACCTCTCATCTATCGCGCCGGACATCCGTCCGGGCTGCTTCGGCGGCCGAGGGTCCGGACCGTGGACCGGCCGCCGCAGAGAGCAGTCTGCACCGGTTCCCATCGCCATGCCCGTCCCCCTTTCGCCCCGTCGCGCTTGCGGTCGCGGGCCGTCTCTGCTGTCGGTACTGTCAAGAGATACGTCAACTTGTGCTGTGTGTGCGCCACGCTGTGGACGTCAACCGCCCCGTAGGTCTCCCCGCGGTCCGCGGCAACGCGATACCGTGGCGTCCCTTTCCCATCCCCACACGATCCTCGTGGCCGCCCTGGAGGTTCCGTGGTACAGGCGTACATCCTTATTCAGACCGAGGTGGGCAAGGCGTCGACCGTCGCCGAGACCATCGCCAAAGTTCCGGGAGTGATCCAGGCAGAGGACGTCACCGGCCCCTACGACGTGATCGTGCGCGCCCAGGCCGACACGGTCGATGAACTCGGCCGCATGGTGGTCGCCAAGGTCCAGCAAGTGGAAGGCATCACGCGAACCCTGACCTGCCCGGTCGTTCATCTGTAGTCCCCGTCTACGCTGGGCCGGTGACATCATCGCGCCGCCGCTTCCGCCATCCCGTGTTTCTCGGTCCGTCCGTTGCCGCACTGCTGCTGGCCGCGGCGGGCTGCTCCTCGACGGACGCCGCGGCGTCGATCACGGTTCCCAGCCCGTCTCCGGAAGCCGCAGCCTACTGCCGCGCGCTGCACAAGGAACTGCCGAGGACCGTTGCCGGACTCGACCGCGATGACACCGGGACGGAGTCCGAACTGATCGCCGAGTGGGGGGACGGAGCGATCGTACTGCGCTGCGGTGTCCCCCGGCCCGCGAAGATGGACGACCCCATGGCGAAGGGGACCGAGGCGGACGGCGTCAACTGGCTGCTGGAGCAGCCGGAAAACGCCGGTCCGCGTTTTACGACCACCTTCCGCAAGGCGTACGTCGAGGTGAGTCTCTCGACGGCGTACGCGCATGACGCGAGCCCGTTGGCCGCGTTCGGCCCGGTGATCACGAAGACGGTGCCCAGCAGCCTGTAGGGCGTGCCCTCCGCGACGGAAGTGCACGCCCTACGGCGCGGGACTCGTCTCAGCGCAGGCCGGTCGGCCGGTTCAACGCGGCCTGGATCAGCCGGTCCACCAGCTCCTGGTAACTCACACCGCTCTCCTGCCACATCCGCGGGTACATGGAGATCGGGGTGAAGCCCGGCAGGGTGTTGATCTCGTTGATCACGAAGCTGCCGTCCTCGGTGAGGAAGAAGTCGGCGCGCACCAGGCCCTCGCAGGACACGGCCTCGAAGGCCTCGACCGCCAGCCGCTGGACCTCGGCGGTCTGCTCCTCGGTGAGCGGGGCGGGCACGATCCCGGAGGCCGAATCGATGTACTTGGCCTCGAAGTCGTAGAAGTCGTGCGAGGTGACCGGCGGGATCTCGGCGGGCACGCTGGCGCGCGGACCGTCCTCGAACTCCAGCACCCCGCACTCGATCTCGCGGCCCCGCAGCAGCGACTCGACGAGGAACTTGGGGTCGTGGCGGCGGGCCTCCTCGATCGCCTCGTCGAGACCGGAGAGGTCGTCGACCTTGGTGATGCCGATGGACGAGCCGGCCCGGGCAGGCTTGACGAAGAGCGGCCAGCCGTGGTCCCCGGCGAAGTCCACGATGCGCTTGCGGGCGGCGGCGGGGTCCGCGTCCCATTCGCGGGGGCGCACCACGACGTACGGGCCGACCGGCAGTCCGAACGAGGTGAAGACCCGCTTCATGTAGTCCTTGTCCTGGCCGACGGCCGAGGCGAGCACGCCGGCGCCGACGTACGGCACACCGGAGAGCTCCAGGAGCCCTTGCAGGGTGCCGTCCTCGCCGTACGGGCCGTGCAGTACGGGGAAGACGACGTCGACCTCGCCGAGCGCCTTGGGGACCGAGCCGGGCTCGCTGTACACCACTTCACGGCTGCCGGGGTCGACGGAGAGCACCACGCTGCCCTCGGCGGACTCGGCCAGCTGGGCCACGTCCGGCATCTTCCGGTCCGCGATGGCCATGCGTTCGGGCTCGTCGGCGGTGAGCGCCCAGCGGCCGTCCGTCGTGATGCCGATCGGCAGGACGTCGTACTTCGTCCGGTCGATGGCGTTCAGGACGGCGCCGGCCGTGACGATCGAGATGCCGTGTTCGGAGCTGCGGCCGCCGAACACGACGGCCACGCGCGGCTTGCGGAGCTGCTGCTCCGGGCTCTGGGGGAGGTTCTCGCTGCTCATATCGCGTTGAGCGTACCTGCTGGTATCCCTCGCGTCAGCGTGGCCGGGGCCGCTGGAGCGGTGACCGCGAACGTTCACCGCTCTGCCCGCTTCCCCTGCCCGTCGTCAGCGTCGCTCGGGCTTCGCGCTGCGCGACATGAGCTCGCCCAGTGCGACCACGGGCGGTTTGCCCTCGTGGACGATTCCGACGACCGTCTCGGTGATCGGCATGTCGACGCCGTGCCTGCGCGCCAGATCGAGCACCGATTCACAGGACTTGACGCCCTCGGCGGTCTGCTTCGTGACCGCGATCGTCTCCTGGAGCGTCATTCCGCGGCCGAGGTTGGTGCCGAAGGTGTGGTTGCGCGAGAGCGGCGAGGAGCAGGTCGCCACCAGGTCGCCGAGGCCCGCGAGACCGGAGAAGGTCAGCGGGTCGGCGCCCATGGCGAGGCCGAGCCGGGTCGTCTCGGCGAGGCCCCGGGTGATGAGCGAGCCCTTCGCGTTGTCGCCGAGGCCCATGCCGTCGGCGATGCCCACGGCGAGACCGATGACGTTCTTGACCGCGCCGCCGAGTTCGGCGCCGACCACATCGGTGATCGTGTACGGGCGGAAGTACGAGGTGTGGCAGGCGCTCTGGAGGCGCTGGGCCACGGACTCGTCCTGGCAGGCGACGACGGCCGCGGCGGGGCGGCGTTCGGCGATCTCCTTGGCCAGGTTGGGGCCGGTGATGACGGCGACGCGGTCCGGGGTGACCTTGGTGACGTCCTCGATGACCTCGCTCATCCGCTTCGCGGTGCCGAGTTCGACGCCCTTCATCAGGGAAACGAGGACGGTGTCGGAGCCGAGGTGCGGGGCCCAGTCGGCGAGGTTGGCGCGCAGGGTCTGCGAGGGCACCACGAGCACGGCGTAGTCGGCGCCGTGCAGCGCCTCGGCGGCGTCGGTGGTGGCCCGGATCGATGCGGGGAGTTCAATTCCCGGCAGGTAGTCCGGGTTGGTACGGGTCGTGTTGACGGCCTCGGCGACTTCGGCGCGGCGGCCCCAGAGGGTGACCTCGCAGCCGGCGTCGGCGAGAACCACGCCGAAGGCCGTACCCCATGAGCCGGTTCCGAAGACGGCTGCCTTTGCGGGGTGCGTCACTTGGGTCCCTTTCCTTCGGCCTTGCGCCGCTGTTCTGCACGGGCCTTGCGGTGATCGTACGGCTCCGCGGGGGCCTTCTCGCCCCGTACGATCTCCAGCTGCGCGGTCACCGCGGCCATGATGACCTCGGTCGCCTCGCGCAGGACGTCGGGCGTCGGCTCCTCGTCGTAGAAGCGGGAGAGGTCGACGGGCGGTCCGGCCTGCACCTGAAGGGTCTTGCGGGGAAAGAGCCGGAGCTTGTTCTCCTTGGCGTACGGCGGCATCGCGAGGTTGGCACCCCACTGGGCGACCGGGATGACCGGGGCCTTCGTCATCAACGCGACGCGGGCGGCGCCGGTCTTGCCGGCCATCGGCCACATGTCGGGGTCGCGGGTGAGGGTGCCCTCCGGGTAGAAGGCGACGCATTCGCCGCGCTCGATGGCGTCGACGGCGGCCCGGAAGGCGTCCAGCGCGTTGGTCGTCTCGCGGTACACGGGGATCTGTCCCGTGCCGCGCAGCATCATTCCGACAAAGGGGGTCTTGAAGAGGCCGGCCTTCGCGAGAAGCCGCGGCACACGTCCGGTGTTGTACTGGAAGTGTCCGTAGGAAAGCGGGTCCAGATACGAGTTGTGATTGACCGCAGTGATGAATCCGCCGTCGGCCGGAATGTTTTCCATTCCCCGCCAGTCACGCTTGAACAGAACCACCAGCGGCGGTTTTGCGATCACCGCCGCCAGGCGGTACCAGAAGCCGATTCTGCGGCGGGACACTCGGACACCTTCCTCTATGGACCTGAACTCTGCCTGGCTACCGACGGTCAAGTCTCGCCCCAGGCCCCTGCTCTGTCGAGAACACCGTACGCCCCGTTTTCGGGGCCGACCCTCCGGGTTCTCGCACCGGCAGGCGAGAATAAGCGGCGATGCGCATCGAGGGGGAGATCGCCACGAACACCGACCCGGCCGGTCCTTGGACCCTGGTCGTCCCGTTGAAGCCCTTGGCGCGGGCCAAGAGCAGGCTCGCGCCCGCGACGGGCCCCGCACTGCGCCCGCGGCTCGCCCTCGCGTTCGCCCGGGACACCGTGGCCGCCGCCCTGTCCTGCCGGGCGGTCCGGGATGTGGTGGTCGTCACGGACGACACGGAGGCGGGGGCGGCTCTCGCGGCCCTCGGGGCCCGCATCGTGCCCGACGAACCGGATCGCGGGCTCAACGCCGCCCTGGCACACGGTGAGCGGACCGCACGGGCCGGGCGGCCGGGGGCTGCGGTCGCCGCTCTCAACGCGGACCTGCCCGCGCTGCGTCCCGCGGAACTGGCCCGGGTCCTCGAATTTTCTGCCGCTTTTCCACGCGCATTTGTCACCGATGCGGCAGGAATCGGAACAACATTTCTTTCGGCAGCGCCGGGAGTGGAATTGCGTCCGGCTTTCGGCGGCCTTTCCCGGGCCCGGCACCTGGACTCCGGCGCGGTGGAAATCACGCTGACCGGCATCGATTCGGTCCGCCAGGACGTGGACACCGGCGACGATCTGCGGGCGGCACTGGCCCTGGGCACCGGCGCGCACACCTCGGGGCACTGGGCCGCGGGGCTCTCCCCGCTGGACCGATAGGCTTCCGTACATGCAGGCGACCTCGTACACGTACGACCCCGAGACCCGCACCGGCAGTGTGCTGCTCGACGACGGGACCCCGGTGGACTTCGACGCCCGGGCCTTCGACGCGGGCGGGCTGCGGCTGCTGCGTCCGGGGCAGCGGGTGCGGATCGAAGGCGTCGGCGAGGGGGCGGATCTGCGGATCACCCTGGTGACCCTGCAGACGTTCTGAACGGCCGGGCGCACCCTGCCCGCGACAGCCCGCGGGCCGGGCTCCCCGAGGGG
>NZ_JBHVFF010000054.1:0-35264 GCF_042801895.1 Streptomyces sp. NPDC057543
CACGACGTGTGTCCGGCCCGAAGTGCTGCGCCCGGCCCGGTGTGGGCCTCAGCACACTGCACCGTCGCAGGTCAACGGCAAGTTGACGGGCGTTCGCGGAGCGTGGTGGACTGCCGGAGCCAATTACGGCGACAGCAGAGGAAGCCGGTGCGAATCCGGCGCGGTCCCGCCACTGTCACCGGGGAGCAGTCCCCCACACCGGAAGTCACGGCACGCGCGAGCGGGCTGGAAGGCCGGGGGAACTGCGGATCCGGGAGCCAGGAGACTCTCGTCGCCGGTCACGTCGAACCAGGGCGCGGACCCTGAGTGAGGACATATCGCCATGCCTGGCTGCCGTGCGTCCGTTGCTGTGGCGCTCTCGTCGAGAGCCGCCTGTACGAAACTCCTTCGAGGCGTAACGGCCGGTTGAGCCGTGCGTGCCGACCGCATCTTCGCGTACGGCGCCACAGCCGGTCTGATCGGCGATCTGCTGCTCGGTGACCCCCGCAGGGGGCATCCGGTCGCCGCCTTCGGGCGGGCCGCGGCCGACGTCGAGCGCCGGCTGTGGCGCGACCACCGCGGGTGGGGCGCGCTGCACACCCTCGTCTGCGCCGGAGGCGCCGCGGGTGGCGCCGCGCTGCTCACCCGTGCCCTACGCGGCCACCCCGCCGCCTCTGTCGCGTTGACCGCGGCCGCCACCTGGTCCGTCGTCGGCGGTACCTCCCTGGGGCGTGAGGCCCGGACCATCGGCGACGCCCTGGCCGCCGGTGACATCGACCGCGCCCGCGAGCGGCTGCCGCATCTGTGCGGGCGCGATCCGCACTCCCTCGACGGGCCGCAGATCGCCCGCGCCGTGGTGGAGTCCGTGGCGGAGAACACCTCGGACGCCGTGGTCGGCGCCCTGGTGTGGGGTGCGCTGGCCGGTGTCCCCGGGCTCGTCGGCTTCCGGGCCGCGAACACGCTCGACGCCATGGTCGGCCACAAGTCGCCCCGCCACCGGCGCTACGGCTGGGCCTCAGCGCGTCTCGACGACCTCGCGGGCTGGCCCGGCGCCCGGCTCACCGCCCTGCTCGCCGTGGCCTCCGGGGGGCGGCCACGTGGAGCGGTACGGGCGTGGCGGGCGGACGCGGCCAAGCACCCGAGCCCCAACGCGGGCCCGGTGGAAGCCTCGTTCGCGGGTGCGCTCGGCGTACGGCTCGGCGGGACGCTCGCGTACGGCGGCCGCGTCGAGCACCGTCCCGTCCTCAACGGGGAGACGGGCCGGGCGGTGGAGACCCCGGACATCGAACGCGCGGTACGGCTGTCGCGCCGGGTGAGTGCGCTGGCCCTCGGCGTGTGCGTGGCGGGCCGGCTGGGCGTGGCCCTCGCCGTGCGGCGGATCGCGGAAAGCCCGATGGCGGAACGCTCGATCGCAGGGACTTCGGTCGCAGGAATTTCGATGGCAGCACGTTCGATCGCAGGACGGAGACGGACATGAGCGGCGGACTGCTGGTCGCCGGAACCACCTCGGACGCGGGCAAGAGCGTCGTCACCGCGGGAATCTGCCGCTGGCTCGTACGCCAGGGCGTGAAGGTGGCGCCCTTCAAGGCACAGAACATGTCGCTGAACTCGTTCGTCACCCGCGAGGGTGCCGAGATCGGCCGCGCCCAGGCCATGCAGGCCCAGGCCGCCCGGGTCGAGCCGACCGCGCTGATGAACCCGGTCCTGCTCAAGCCCGGCGGCGACCGCTCCAGCCAGGTCGTCCTGATGGGCAGACCCGTGGGCGAGATGAGCGCGCGCGGCTACCACGGAGGCCGGCAGGAAGCGCTGCTCTCCACGGTCGTGGACTGTCTGGAACAGCTTCGGGGCACGTATGACGCCGTGATCTGCGAGGGCGCGGGCAGTCCGGCCGAGATCAATCTGCGGCGCACGGACATCGTGAACATGGGCATCGCACGGGCGGCGCGCTTCCCGGTGGTGGTCGTCGGCGACATCGACCGCGGCGGCGTCTTCGCCTCGTTCTTCGGTACGACGGCGCTGCTCGACGCCGAGGACCAGTCGCTGATCGCCGGCTACCTCGTCAACAAGTTCCGCGGCGATGTCTCGCTGCTGGAGCCGGGCCTGGAGATGCTGCGCGACATCACCGGGCGGCAGACGTACGGGGTACTGCCCTTCGCCCACGGCCTCGGCATCGACGAGGAGGACGGGATGAGGGTCTCCCTGCGCGGGACCGTACGCGAATCGGTCGTCGCGCCGCCCCACGGCGACGACGTACTGCGCGTCGCGGTGTGCGCCGTACCCCTGATGTCGAACTTCACCGATGTCGACGCGCTGGCCGCCGAACCCGGTGTCGTCGTCCGGTTCGTGGACCGCGCCGAGGAGCTGTCCGACGCCGACCTCGTCATCGTGCCGGGCACCCGCGGCACCGTGAAGGCGCTGGCCTGGCTGCGCGAGCGCGGCCTCGCCGACGCCCTGGTGCGGCGCGCCGCCGAGGGCCGGCCGGTCCTCGGGATCTGCGGCGGCTACCAGCTCCTCGGCGAACACATCGAGGACGAGGTCGAGTCCGGAGCCGGGCACGTCGACGGCCTCGGCCTGCTGCCCGTACGCATCCGCTTCGAACGCGAGAAGACCCTCGCCCGCCCCGTCGGCGAGGCGCTCGGCGCGCCCGTCGAGGGGTACGAGATCCACCACGGCGTCGCGGACGTGCACGGCGGCGAAACGTTCGTCTCCGACGGCCGAGGACGTGGCCTCGACGGGTGTCGGGTCGGCTCGGTCCACGGCACCCACTGGCACGGCGCGCTGGAGAGCGACGCGTTCCGCCGCCGCTACCTGACCGAGGTCGCGCGGGCCGCCGGCCGGCGCTTCGTCCCCGCCCCCGACACCTGCTTCGCCGCGCTGCGCGAGGAACAGCTCGACCGCCTCGGCGACCTCATCGAAGAACACGCGGACACCGACGCGCTGCTGCGGCTCATCGAGTCGGGCGCACCGTCCGGACTTCCCTTCATCGCCCCCGGAGCACCTGGAGCACGCGCATGAACGCCCCTACGAGCACCGTGCTGTTGTTGTCGACCGCCGACACGGACCTCCTCGCCGCCCGCGCCTGCGGTGCGCCGTACCGGATCGGCAACCCCACCCGCATCGACGCCCGCGAGGAACTCCCCGCACTGATCGAGGGCTCCTCCGTCGCCGTCGTCCGCCTCCTCGGCGGCAAGCGCGCCTGGGAGGACGGGCTGGCCGTCCTCAAGGCGTCCGGCATCCCGACCGTGCTGCTGGGCGGCGAGGCCGTGCCGGACGCGGAGCTGATGGCCGAGTCGTCCGTACCGGCCGGTGTGGTCGCGGAGGCACTGCGCTACCTCGTGGAGGGCGGTCCCGGAAACCTCGTGGAGCTGGCCCGCTTCCTGTCCGACACCGTCCTGCTGACCGGTCACGGCTTCGCCGAGCCGCAGCAGATGCCCGAGTGGGGGCTGCACGGCGGACGCGCGTTCGTCGAGGGCCGCCCGACCGTCGGGGTGCTCTTCTACCGGGCACACCAGCTGTCCGGGAACACCTCGTTCGTGGACGTCCTGTGCGACGCGGTCGAGGCGCGCGGCGCCAACGCCCTGCCCGTGTACTGCGGTTCGCTGCGAGGCGCGGACGCCGGTCTCTACGAGCTGCTCGGCAGGGCGGACGCCCTGGTCGCCACGGTCCTCGCGGCGGGCGGCACCCGCGCGTCGGACGCCTCCGCCGGGGGCGACGACGAGGCCTGGGACATCGGCGCGCTCGCCGAGCTGAACATCCCCGTCCTCCAGGGCCTGTGCCTGACCTCCTCGCGCGCCGCGTGGGACGCCTCGGACGCGGCGCTCTCCCCCATGGACGCCGCGATGCAGGTCGCGATCCCGGAATTCGACGGCCGGCTGATCACCGTGCCGTTCTCCTTCAAGGAGCAGGGCCCCGACGACGTGCCCGTCTACCGCGCCGACCCCGAACGCGCCGCGCGCGTCGCCGGAATCGCGGTACGTCACGCCGTCCTCAAGCACAGGTCGAACGCCGAGAAGAAGCTCGCCCTCGTCTTCACCGCCTACCCGACCAAGCACTCCCGCGTCGGCAACGCCGTCGGCCTGGACACGCCCGCGTCGGCGGTGCGGGTCCTGGACGCCCTGCGCGACGCCGGTTACCAGGTCGACGGGCACCCCGACAACGGCGACGAGCTGATCCACCGTCTCATCAACGCCGGTGGCCACGACGTCGAGTGGCTGACCGAGGAGCAGCTCGCCGCCGCCCCCGCGCGCGTCCCGCTCGCCGACTACCGGTCCTGGTTCGAGAAGCTGGAGCCGGAACTGCGCGACTCGATGCTGGAGCACTGGGGCGAGCCGCCGGGCTCGCTGTACGTGGACGGGGACGACATCGTCCTCGCCTCGTTGCAGTTCGGGAACGTGGTGGTGCTGATCCAGCCGCCGCGCGGCTTCGGCGAGAACCCGATCGCGATCTACCACGACCCGGACATGCCGCCGTCGCACCACTACATGGCGACGTACCGCTGGCTGGAAAACTCCTTCGGCGCGGACGCCGTCGTCCACATGGGCAAGCACGGCACGATGGAGTGGCTGCCGGGCAAGGGCCTCGGCCTGTCCGCCGGCTGCGGCCCCGATGCCGTGCTCGGCGAACTTCCGCTGATCTACCCGTTCATCGTCAACGACCCGGGCGAGGGCACCCAGGCCAAGCGCCGCGGGCACGCCACCGTGGTGGACCATCTGGTGCCGCCGATGGCGCGTGCCGACACCTATGGCGACCTGGCCAAACTGGAGCAACTGCTCGACGAGTACGCGCTGGTCAGCGATCTCGACCCGACGAAGGCGCCGTCGGTGCGGGCGCAGATCTGGACTCTGGTGAAGGCCGCCGAGCTGCACCACGACCTCCATGTCGACGAGCAGCCCGGCGACGACGACTTCGACTCGTTCGTCATGCACATCGACGGCTACCTCTGCGAGATCAAGGACGTCCAGATCCGCGACGGCCTGCACATCCTCGGCGGTGGTCCCGTCGACGAGGCGCGGGTCAACCTGGTGCTGGCGGTGCTGCGCGCCTCCCAGGTGTGGGGCGGCACGGCGAACGCGCTGCCGGGGCTGCGGGCGTCGATCGCCGGGCACTTCGGGCTCAGCGAGAAGGAGTTGCTGGCCGAGCCGGGCGCCGCGGTGAAGGTGCCGGCCGAGCTGACCGAACTGGTCGACGGACCGGCGCGCACCGGTGCGGACGCGATCGATCTGCTGGAGAAGCTGTGCCGCCGGCTCGCGGAGGGCATGGAGGAGCGCGGCTGGGACCTCGCCGCCGCGGCGGGGCTGGTACGGGACGTCCTCGGCTTCGAACTCCCTGACGCCGTGGCCGTGTTGGGCTTCGCGTGCGAGGAGGTCGTGCCGCGGCTGGCCCGGACGACGGACGAGATCGACCACATTCTGCGGGCGCTGGACGGCGGCTTCGTACCGGCGGGTCCGTCGGGCTCACCCACCCGCGGTCTGGTCAACGTGCTGCCGACCGGGCGCAACTTCTACTCGGTGGACCCGAAGGCGATTCCGTCCCGGCTGTCGTGGGAGGTCGGCCAGTCCCTCGCGGACTCCCTGATCGCCCGGTACCTCTCCGACACGGGCGGCTACCCGAAGTCGGTCGGCCTGACCGTATGGGGCACCTCGGCCATGCGTACGCAGGGCGACGACATCGCGGAGATCCTGGCCCTGCTCGGCTGCCGGCCGGTGTGGGACGACGCGTCGCGGCGGGTGACCGGCTTCGAGGTCGTGCCGGTGAGCGAGCTGGGGCGGCCGCGCATCGATGTGACGGTGCGGATCTCCGGGTTCTTCCGGGACGCGTTCCCGCACGTGGTGGGGCTGATCGACGACGCGGTACGGGCGGTGGCGGAGCTGGACGAGCCGGCCGAGGCCAACTACGTACGGGCGCACGCCGACGAGGACACGGCGGAGCACGGCGACCGGCGCCGGGCCACCGCACGCGTCTTCGGCTCGAAGCCGGGAGCGTACGGTGCGGGGCTGCTGCCGCTGATCGACGCGCGGAACTGGCGGTCGGACGCGGACCTGGCCGAGGTGTACGCGGTGTGGGGCGGTTACGCGTACGGGCGCGGGCTCGACGGGCGGGCGGCCCGCGGGGACATGGAGACGGCGTTCCGGCGGATCGCGGTGGCGGCGAAGAACGTGGACACGCGTGAACACGATCTGGTCGATGCCGACGACTATTTCCAGTACCACGGCGGCATGGTCGCCATGGTGCGGCATCTGACCGGCGAGTCGCCCGAGGCGTACGTCGGCGACAGCGCCACGCCGGACCAGGTGAAGACGCGCACGCTCGGCGAGGAGACGCACCGGGTCTTCCGGGCGCGGGTGGTGAATCCTCGGTGGATGGCGGCGATGCGGCGCCACGGGTACAAGGGTGCCTTCGAGATGGCCGCGACCGTGGACTACCTCTTCGGGTACGACGCGACGGCGGGGGTCGTCGACGACTGGATGTACGAGCGGCTGTCGGCGGAGTACGTGTTCGACCCGGAGAACCGGGAGTTCATGCAGAAGTCCAACCCCTGGGCGCTGCGCGGGATTTCGGAACGGTTGCTGGAGGCGGCGGAGCGGGGGCTTTGGGCGGAGCCGGACCAGGAGACCCTGGACCGGCTCCGGGCGACCTACCTCGAGCTCGAGGGTGATCTGGAGGGGGACGCTTGAACGCCCCGGACACTCCCGCAACTGCGAGGAGCACACATGGGATGGCCGTGAGGGCAATCTCGTGCTCGGAACATCCCCACGTCCGCGAGGAGCACGTCCTCGCTCTCACCGACCTCGTGCCCGACGACCGGCCATTCGTCCCGGCATCACCCGAAGGAGTGATCAACGCGTGAGTGTTTCCTATCCCTTCACCGCCATCGTCGGACAGGACGACCTCCGGCTCGGGCTGCTCCTCAACGCCGTCTCGCCGGCTGTCGGCGGGGTGCTGGTGCGCGGCGAGAAGGGGACCGCCAAGTCCACCGCCGTGCGGGCGCTGGCCGCACTCGTGCCGGAGGTGGCCGTCGTCCCCGGGTGCCGGTTCTCCTGCGCCCCGGACTCGCCCGATCCGGCGTGTCCCGACGGGCCCCACGAGGCCGGGTCCGGCGTGGCGCGGGCGGCGCGGACGGTCGAGCTGCCCGTCGGTGCGTCCGAGGACCGGCTCGTGGGGGCGCTCGACATCGAGCGGGCACTCGCCGAGGGCGTGAAGGCCTTCGAGCCCGGGCTGCTCGCCGAAGCGCATCGCGGGATTCTGTACGTCGACGAGGTCAACCTGCTCCACGACCACCTGGTCGACCTGCTGCTGGACGCGGCCGCCATGGGTGCCTCGTACGTGGAGCGCGAAGGTGTCTCCGTACGGCACGCCGCGCGTTTCCTGCTCGTCGGGACCATGAATCCCGAGGAAGGGGAGCTCAGGCCTCAGCTCCTCGACCGTTTCGGGCTGACCGTCGAGGTCGCCGCCTCCCGTGAGACCGATCTGCGGGTCGAGGTGGTGCGGCGTCGGCTCGCGTACGACGACGATCCCGCCGCCTTCGCCGCCCAGTGGGCCGACGAGGAAGGCGTGTTGCGCGCGCGGATCGTCGCCGCGCGTGCACTGCTGCCCCAAGTGCGGCTCGGTGACGGCGCGTTGCGCCAGATCGCGGCCACCTGTGCGGCCTTCGAGGTCGACGGGATGCGGGCCGACATCGTGATGGCCCGGACCGCCACGGCGCTGGCCGCCTGGGCGGGGCGTACCGATGTACTGGCCGAGGACGTACGACAGGCGGCCCTGCTCGCGCTCCCCCACCGGCGCCGGCGCAACCCCTTCGACGCGCCGGGGCTCGACGAGGACAAGCTCGACGACACGCTGGAGCAGAACAGCGGCGAGGACGACGATCCGGACCCGGACGGCCCGGGTGGCGGCGGCCGGCCGCCGCGGGGCGACGGACCCGACACGCCGCCGCAGCCCGAGGGCGGGGCCGGCGACACGCCCGCGCAGTCCGTGCCCGAACAGGGCAAGGAGCAGGGACAGGGGTGGTCCTCGGGGGGCGGCGAGCAGCAGCCCGTACGGGCCGGTGAGCCGTTCCGTACGAAGATGCTGAGTGTGCCCGGTCTGGGCGAGGGCGCGGCGGGGCGGCGGTCCCGGGCGCGTACCGAGCACGGACGTACGACCGGTGCGCGGCGTCCGCAGGGCGCCCTGACCAAGCTGCATCTGGCGGCTACCGTGCAGGCCGCCGCCCCGTATCAGCGGGCGCGGGGGCGGTCGGGGCGGGGGCTGGTGGTCCGGCGGGACGATCTGCGGCAGGCGACCCGGGAGGGACGCGAGGGAAACCTCGTTCTCTTCGTCGTGGACGCGTCCGGGTCGATGGCCGCCCGGCAGCGTATGAGTGCCGTGAAGGGTGCGGTCCTTTCGCTGCTGCTGGACGCGTATCAGCGGCGGGACAAGGTCGGGCTCATCACCTTCCGGGGCAAGGACGCCGAGGTGGTACTGCCTCCGACCTCGTCGGTGGACGCGGCGGCGGCACGGCTGGAGATGCTGCCGACCGGTGGGCGTACGCCCGTCGCGGCCGGGCTATTGAGGGCGCACGAGGTGTTGCGGGTGGAGCGGCTGCGTGATCCGTCGCGGCGGCCGTTGCTGGTCGTGGTGACCGACGGGCGGGCGACCGGGGGGCCCGAGCCGGTGGCGCTGGCGACGCGGGCGGCGCGGCTGCACGAGGCGGAGGGCGTCGCGTCCGTTGTCGTGGACTGCGAGGCGGGGCCCGTACGGCTCGGCCTCGCGACCGGCCTCGCACGGGATCTCGGCGGCACCGCCGTCACGCTCGACGAGTTGCGGGCCGAGTCGATCGCCGGGCTCGTCAAGGACGTTCAGGGAACCAGCAGGAGGGCCGCGTAATGCCGCAGGGACAGCCGACCACCGTGCCGGACGACGGGCTCACCACCCGTCAGCGCCGCAACCGTCCGCTGCTGGTGGTGCACACCGGCATCGGGAAGGGGAAGTCGACGGCGGCCTTCGGGCTCGCGCTGCGGGCCTGGAATCAGGGGTGGCCGATCGGGGTCTTCCAGTTCGTCAAGTCGGCGAAGTGGAAGGTCGGCGAGGAGAACGCGCTGAAGGTCCTCGGGGCGAGCGGCGAGGGCGGGTCCGTGGCCTGGCACAAGATGGGCGAGGGCTGGTCGTGGGTGCAGCGCGACAAGCAGCTGAACAACGAGGAGGCGGCGCGCGAGGGCTGGGAGCAGGTCAAGCGCGACCTGGCCGCCGAGACGTACCGGCTGTACGTCCTCGACGAGTTCGCGTATCCGATGCACTGGGGCTGGGTCGACACCGACGAGGTGATCGAGGTGCTTCGGAGCCGTCCCGGTACCCAGCATGTGGTCGTCACCGGGCGCAACGCGCCGCAGGAACTGGTGGAGGCCGCCGACCTGGTGACCGACATGTCGAAGGTGAAGCACCCGATGGACGCCGGTCAGAAGGGTCAGCGGGGCATCGAATGGTGAGGGGCCCGCGGTGAACGTTCCGCGTCTGGTGATCGCCGCGCCCTCCTCGGGCAGCGGCAAGACCACCGTGGCCACGGGGCTGATGGCGGCCTTCGCGGGCCGGGGTCTCGCCGTGTCCGGGCACAAGGTCGGGCCCGACTACATCGACCCCGGCTACCACACGCTGGCCACCGGGCGGCCGGGGCGCAATCTCGACGCGTACATGTGCGGTCCGGAACTGGTCGCTCCGCTGTTCGCGCACGGGGCGCGCGGCTGCGATCTGGCGGTCGTCGAGGGGGTGATGGGGCTGTACGACGGGGCGTCGGGCCACGGTGAGCTGGCGTCGACCGCCCAGGTCGCAGGGCTGCTGCGGGCGCCCGTGGTGCTCGTCGTCGACGCGTCGTCGCAGTCGCGGTCGGTGGCCGCGCTGGTGCACGGCTTCGCCTCGTGGGACCCGCGGGTGCGGATCGGTGGCGTGATCCTGAACAAGGTCGGCTCGCAGCGGCACGAGGCGCTGCTGCGGGACGCGCTGGACGAGTCGGGCGTGCCGGTGCTGGGGGTGCTGCGGCGGGCGGAGCAGGTGGCTGTGCCGTCGCGGCATCTGGGGCTCGTGCCGGTGGCCGAGCGGCGGGGCGACGCGGTGGCCGCTGTCGCGGCGATGGCGGACCGGGTGCGGACGGGGTGCGATCTGGAAGCGCTGATGGCGTTGGCACGGTCGGCGCCCGAGGTGCCGGGTGAGGCGTGGGACGCGGTGGAGGCGGTGGGCGCAGGCGGGGCGGGGAAGCCGGAGCTGGGCTCCGGGGTGGTCGCCGTCGCGTCCGGGGCCGCGTTCACGTTCTCCTACGCCGAGCAGACCGAGCTGCTCGCCGCCGCCGGGGCCGAGGTCGTGCCGTTCGATCCGTTGCGGGACGAGGTGCTGCCCGAGGGGACTCGGGGGCTCGTCGTCGGGGGCGGGTTCCCGGAGGTGTACGCACCCGAGCTGTCCGCCAACGAGCCGTTGCGCAAGGCGGTCGCGGAGCTGGCGGCCTCCGGGGCTCCGGTGGCCGCCGAGTGTGCGGGGCTGCTGTATCTGGCGCGGTCGCTCGACGGGCTGCCGATGTGCGGGGTCCTCGATGCCGAGGCGCGGATGTCCGAGCGGCTGACGCTGGGCTACCGGGAGGCCGTGGCGGTCTCCGACAGCGTGCTGGCGGCACCCGGGACGCGGGTGCGCGGGCACGAGTTCCACCGGACCGTGCTGGAGCCGGGCGCCGGGGCCGAACCGGCATGGGGCCTGCATCAGCCGGAGCGGCGCGTGGAGGGGTTCGTGCAGCGGGGCGTGCACGCGAGTTATCTGCATACGCATGGGGCTTCGTCGCCCGCTATGGCCCGCCGATTCGTTGAGAGGTGCAAGGGATGAACCACGGTGACGTGACGCGCAGGCTGGTCGGCGTCGGTGTCGGGCCCGGTGACCCGGAGCTGGTGACCGTCAAGGGTGTGAACGCGCTGCGCGCTGCCGCGGTCGTCGTCGTGCCGGTGATGGACACCGGTGAACGGGGGCGGGCCGAGGCGACCGTGCTGCATTACGTGGTGGCCGACAAGGTCGTACGGGTGGTGTTCGCGCTCAATGAGCGGACCGACCGGGCACGCCGGGAAGCGGCCTGGGACGCGGCGGGTGAGCGGGTCGCCGAACTGCTGCGTACGCATGGTTCGGTGGCGTTCGCGACGATCGGTGACCCCAATGTGTATTCGACGTTCACGTATCTCGCGCACACGATAGGTGAGCTGCTGCCGGGTACGGCCGTGGAGACGGTGCCGGGGATCACGGCCATGCAGGATCTGGCCGCCCGCAGCGGCGCGGTGCTGACGGAGGGTACGGAGCCGTTGACGCTGGTGCCGGTGACCGCGGGGGCCGCGGTGCTGAAGGAGGCACTCGAAGGTCCCGGGACGGTCGTCGCGTACAAGTTCGGGCGACTGGCGGCGGAGGTGGCCACGGCGCTGCGGGAGACGGGGCGTACCGAGGACGCGGTGTGGGGTTCGGCGCTCGGGCTGCCCGAGGAGTCGATCCGGCCGGCGGCGGAGCTGGCCGAGGGGCCGTTGCCGTATCTGTCGACGCTGATCGCGCCCGCGCCGCGCGACGGCGGGCGGGGCGGGAAATTGTGAGGCGCCCGGCTGCGGCCCGGTGGTCAGTCCGCGATGCCCACCACCAGCCAGATGAAGCCCACCCCGGCCACCGTGCACAGCAGCGTGGAGCGGGCCGGGTGTTCGTGGTGTGCCTCGGGCAGGATCTCGGCGGCGGCGAGGTAGAGCAGTGCGCCGCCGAAGAAGCCGAGATAGCAGCCGAGCGGTTCCTCCGGAAGGGTGAACAGCAGCGTCGTCGCCGCGCCCACGAGCGGTGCCAGGGCGTCCGCGAACAGCATGAGCAGGGCCTTGCGGCGGGCGTTCCCGTACAGGCTGGTGATCGTGTAGGTGTTGAAGCCGTCGGCGAAGTCGTGCGTGATGACGGCGAGGGCGACGGCGGCTCCCATGCCGGCGCCCACCTGGAAGGCCGCGCCGAGCGCGACGCCGTCCATCAGGCTGTGGCCGACCATCGCCGCCGCTGCCGTGAGTCCGACCTGCGGCACCCGCTCCTCGCCCGCGCCGTGTGCCGCCTGGCGTACGGCGAGCAGACGCTCCACCAGGTGCGCGACGAGGAAGCCGCCCACGAAGAGCAGCAGCGCGGCGGGGACGCCGAAGACGGGGTCGCCCGCGGCGTCGATGGCTTCCGGCAGCAGGTCCAGTCCGACCACGCCGAGCATCAGTCCGCCGGCGAAGCCGAGCACCAGGTGGCGGCGGTCGGTGACGCGTTGGGCGACCCAGCCGCCGGCCAGGGTCATCAGGAACGCGCCGAGCGCGACGAACACCGCCATGCGCTCTTGCTAGCCGATTGACCCCGGTGCGCGCATCTCAGCGCGCGCTGCCGTCCGTCCCGTCCTTCATCTCCCGTATTCCGTTTCCCGAAAGGACCCCGTCCCATGTCCGAAGCAGCCGACGCAGCCGGCCCGGTCGCCGGGCCCACCCACGGCAGAGTGACGTTCGTCGGTGCCGGTCCCGGCGCCGCCGATCTGCTGACCTTCCGGGCGGCGCGGGCCATCGCGGATGCCGACGTCGTCATCTGGGCGGCGAGCCTGGTGCAGGCGGAGGTCCTGGAGCATGCCCGGGAGGGCGCGGAGATCCTCGACTCGGCGCAGATGTCGTTGGAGCAGGTCGTCGCCGTGTACGAACGTGCGGCGGCGGAGGGGCTGAAGGTGGCCCGTATCCACTCCGGCGACCCGGCGCTGTGGGGCGGCACGCAGGAACAGGTCGACCGGTGTGCCGGGCTGGGGGTGGCGGTCGAGATCGTGCCGGGGGTGTCGTCGTTCTCGGCGGTCGCGGCGATCGCTCAGCGGGAGCTGACGATTCCGGAGGTCGCGCAGTCCGTGATCCTGACGCGTCTCGGTGGCGGCAAGACGCCGATGCCGCCGGGCGAGGAGGTGCGGGAGTTCGCGCGTCACGGCACGACGATGGCGCTGTTCCTGTCGGCGGCCCGGTCCGGGCAGCTCACCCAGGAACTGTTGGAGGGCGGCTATCCGACATCGACGCCGGTCGTGATCGCGTACCAGGCGACGTGGCCGGAGGAGCTGATCCTGCGCTGCACGATCGCGACCCTGGAGGAGACCGTCAAGGAGCACAAGCTCTGGAAGCACACCCTCTTCCTGGTCGGTCCGGCGCTGTCGGCGTCGGGGACGCGTTCGCACCTCTACCACCCGGGGCACTTCCACGGTTTCCGCAAGGCCGACAAGGCGGCGCGGGCCGAGCTGCGCGCCCAGCGGTCCGGCTCGTGACCGGCGTCTTCGGTACGGGTACGGCCGCGCGGATCCCGGGATTCGGTACGGGTACGGCCGCGCCGATCCGGGTCTTCGGTACGGGGACGGGCGAGCCGCTCGGTCGCGAGGCCCGGGAGGCGCTGGCCGTGGCCACGCTGGTGGTCGGCGCCCGGCGTCATCTGGAGGCCGCGGGGCCGGCGGAGCAGGTCGAGCGCGTCGTGCTCGGCCCGCTGGGGCCCGCGTTCGACCGGATCGCGGAGCATGTGCCCGGCGCCGGGGCGCGGGTGGTCGTGCTGGCCTCCGGCGACCCCGGATTCTTCGGGATCGTACGGGCGCTGACGGAGCGTTTCGGGCCGGACGCGCTCGACGTACGGCCGGGAGCGCCGTCCGTCGCGGTCGCGTTCGCCCGGCTCGGGCTGGCGTGGGACGACGCGGTCGTGGTCAGCGCGCACGGCCGCGACCCGAGGACCGCCGTGAACGTGTGTCTGGCGCATCCGAAGGTGGCCGTCCTGACCGGGCCCGGCGCCGGTCCCGCGGAGCTGGCGGCCGGTCTGGCGCACGGAGCCGGAGAACGCACCCTGGTCGTGGCGACGGCGCTCGGCGATCCGGAGCGGGAACGCGTCGAGCGGCTGACTCCCGCCGAGGCACTGGCCCGTGACTGGCCGGATCCGGTGAGTGTGGTGCTCTGCCTGGACGAGTCCCGGGTGCTCTCCCCCGTACGGACCGTCGCGGGAGCGTCCGCCGGGCCGGGGCAATGGGCGCTGGACGAGGCGGAGTTCGAGCACCGCGACTCGATGATCACCAAGTTCGAGGTGCGGGCACTGGCGCTGGCCCGGCTGGGGCCGCGCACCGGCGACCTGGTGTGGGACATCGGCGCGGGTTCGGGTTCGATGGCGGTGGAGTGCGCGCGGCTCGGCGCGGCGGTCGTCGCCGTGGAGAAGACCCCGGACGGCGTCGGGCGGATCAGGGCGAACGCGGCCGCGCACGGGGTGTACGTCCGTGCCGTGCACGGCTCGGCGCCCGCCGTGCTCGACGGTCTGGGCGAGCCGGACGCGGTGTTCATCGGGGGCGGCGGACGTGAGCTGCCCGCCATCGTGACGGCGTGCTCCCGGCGTGCGCGGCGCTCGGTGGTGGTGGCGCTGGCGGCGCTGGACCGGGTGCCCGAGGTGCGGGCGGCGCTGGCCGGTGCCGGGCTCGTGCCCGAGGGCGTACTGCTGCAGTCCTCCCGGCTGCGGCCGCTGCCGGGCGAGGTGACGCGGCTCGCCGCGGCCAACCCGGTCTTCCTGCTGTGGGGCACCCGCCCCGCGGTTCGTGCAAGTGAAGGAGCAACCCAGTGATCGGCCTGATCTCCGCCACGGCGGCGGGCACCATGGCCCGCGACCGGCTGGCCGCGGCGTGGCCCGGCCGCACCGCGGTCTACGAGGGACCGGTGCGCGAGGCCGTGCAACGGGCGTTCGCCGAGTGCGAGCAGTTGGTGTGCTTCCTGGCGACGGGGGCCGTGGTGCGGCTGCTCGCGCCGCTGCTGTCGGACAAGTCCGCGGACCCGGGTGTCGTCTGCGTCGACGAGGCGGGCCGCCACGCGGTGGCGCTGCTCGGCGGGCACGGGGGCGGGGCGAACGCGCTGGCCGAGGCGGTCGGTGAGGTGCTGGACGCGGCGCCGGTCGTGACGACGGCGACGGACGCGACGGGGGTGCCGGGGCTGGACATGCTGGGCCTGCCCGTGGAGGGGGACGTGGCGGGCGTGTCGCGCGCGATGCTGGACGGGGCTCCGGTGGAGCTGCGCGCGGACGCGGTGCGGCCGTTGCCGCCGCTGCCGCCGAACGTGTTCCCCGGTGCCGAGGGCCCCGCGGTGCTGCATGTCACCGACCGGATCGTCGAACCCGGTTCCCTGGCCGCCGTGTTGCGGCCCGCTTCGCTCGCCGTCGGGGTCGGTGCGTCCAGGGGCGCGCCGGTCGAGGAGGTCGTCGGGCTGATCCGCGACACCCTGGAGGAGGCCGGGCTCTCGCCGCTGAGCATCGCGGAGTTGGTGACGGTCGACGCGAAGGCGGACGAGCCCGGGATCGTCGCGGCGGCGGCGCGGTTCGGCGTACCGCTGCGGACCTGCGCCGCCGAGGAGCTGGCCCGCATCGAGGTACCCAATCCGTCGGGCGCGCCGCTCGCCGCCGTCGGCACGCCGTCCGTGGCGGAGGCCGCGGCGCTCGCGGCGGGGGGCGAACTCCTTGTACCGAAGCGGAAGTCGGCACCGCAGGGGCGGGCGGCGATGGTCACGTGTGCGGTGGTGCGCCGGGCCCCGCGCGGGCGGCTGGCCGTCGTCGGGCTCGGCCCGGGTGCGCGCGATCTGCTGACGCCGCGGGCCCGGGAGGAGCTGCGGCGAGCCTCGGTGCTGGTCGGGCTCGATCAGTACGTGGACCAGATCAGGGACCTGCTGCGGCCCGGCACCACCGTCCTGGAGTCGGGTCTCGGCGCCGAGGAGGCGCGGGCCCGCACCGCGGTCGCCGAGGCGCGCAAGGGGCATGCGGTGGCACTGATCGGCAGTGGTGACGCGGGGGTGTACGCGATGGCGTCGCCCGCCCTCGCTGAGGCCGGCGCCGATATCGATGTGGTGGGTGTGCCGGGTGTGACGGCCGCGCTGGCGGCTGCCGCGATTCTGGGCGCCCCGCTGGGCCACGACCACGTGTCGATCAGCCTCTCCGATCTGCACACGCCGTGGGAGGTCATCGAGCGCCGGGTCAGGGCCGCGGCCGAGGCCGACCTGATCGTGACGTTCTACAACCCGCGCAGCCGGGGCCGCGACTGGCAGCTCCCGAAGGCCTTGTCGATCCTGTCCGAGTACCGGGAACCGGCGACTCCGGTCGGTGTCGTACGCAATGCCTCGCGTCCGGACGAGAGCAGCCGGGTGACCTCGCTGGCCGCTCTGGACCCGGCGACGGTCGACATGATGACGGTCGTGACGGTCGGCAACACGGCCACCCGCGAGATCGCGGGCCGCATGGTGACCCCGCGCGGCTACCGCTGGCAGGCGGCCACCACGGCGCGGGAAGGAGCGAAGTGAACCGGCCCTGGGAGCGAACCGTTCACCCCATCGAGCAGGAGTCGTACCGGCGGCTGCGCGCCCGCCTGGACACCTCGCACTTCGCACCGCTGACCCGGGCCGTCGTGGAGCGGGTCATCCACTCCGCGGCGGATCCGGAGTACGCGACGGACCTGGTCTGCGACGAGGCGTCGCTCGTCGTCGCACATGCGGCGCTGCACTCCGGTGCGCCGGTCGTCACCGATGTCGAGATGGTCGCGGCGGGCATCACCCGCCGCGAGACCGTGTGCCGGCTGAGGGAGGCCCGTTCCGGCCCCGGGCTGACCCGTTCGGCACATGCGATCCGGCTCGCGTACGAGCAGGTCGGGCCCGGTGCGATCTGGGTCATCGGCAACGCGCCGACCGCACTGGAGGAGTTGCTCGTCCTGGATGCCGCGCCCGTGCTCGTCATCGGACTGCCGGTCGGTTTCGTCGGCGCGACCGAGTCGAAGGCGGCGCTGCGCGAGAGCGGTCTGCCCGCCGTGAGCAATGTGTCGGAGAAGGGCGGTTCTGCCGTCGCCGCCGCCGCCCTCAACGCCCTGCTGTACCACCCCGTACCCCCCACGACCACCGAGGAGAACCTGTGACCACCCCGGCCACTCCGGCCACCCAGCCCGCACTGCTCATCGCCGGCCACGGCACCAGGGACGAGGGCGGGGCCGCGGCGTTCCGTGACTTCGTGACGGAGCTGGGCGAGCGCCACCCCGAACTGCCCGTCGCGGGCGGCTTCATCGAGCTGTCCCCGCCGCCCCTCGGGGACGCCGTGACCGAGCTCGTCGGGCGCGGTGTCCGGCGCTTCGCCGCCGTACCGCTGATGCTGGTGTCGGCCGGGCACGCCAAGGGGGACATTCCGGCGGCGCTGACCCGTGAGAAGGAGCGCCACCCCGGCATCTCGTACACCTACGGCCGTCCGCTCGGCCCTCACCCGGCGCTGCTGAACGTGCTGGAGCGCCGGGTGGACGAGGTGCTGGGCGACACCGACCGGTCCGAGGTGACGGTGCTGCTGGTGGGCCGGGGTTCGACCGACCCGGACGCCAACGCCGAGGTGTACAAGGCGGCGCGGCTGTTCTGGGAGGGGAGGGGTTACGCCGGGGTGGAGACCGCGTTCGTGTCGCTGGCGGCGCCCGACGTACGGTCCGGTCTCGACCGTTGCGTGAAGCTGGGTGCCGGGCGCATAGTCGTTCTGCCGTACTTCCTCTTCACCGGCATCCTGCCGGACCGGGTGCGTCATCAGACCGAGGAGTGGGCCGCCGCCCATCCGGAGCTCGATGTCCGCCCGGCCGAGGTCATCGGTGGTGCCGAGGAACTGTTCGACCTGGTCATGGAGCGCTACCGGGAGGCCGTGGAGGGCGATCTGCGGATGAACTGCGACTCATGCGTGTACCGAATCGCGCTGCCGGGCTTCGAGGACAAGGTGGGGCTGCCGCAGCAGCCGCACTTCCACCCCGACGACGACGGCCACCATCACCACCACCACCCTCATGGCGGTCATGCACACTCCCATTGAAAGCCCCGACGCGACAGGCGCGGGCACGCACGATCTGCGGCACCACGGTGACGCGGAAGTACGGGGACGGGGCCGGGATCTGACCGATCTCGCCGTCAATGTACGGACCGGTACGCCCCCGGCCTGGCTGCGGGCGCGGATCGCCGCGTCGCTGGGCACGCTCGCCGCGTATCCGGACGGTCGTCCGGCGCGGGCGGCGGTCGCGGTCCGCCACGGGCTGCCGGTGGAGCGCGTGCTGCTGACGGCGGGTGCGGCGGAGGCGTTCGTGCTGATCGCACGGGCGCTGCCGGCCTGCCGTCCGGTCGTGGTACATCCGCAGTTCACCGAGCCGGAGGCGGCGCTGCGCGCGGCCGGGCACGAGGTGCGGCGGGTGCTGCTGCGCGCCGAGGACGGTTTTCGGCTGGACCCGGCGGCCGTGCCCGAGGACGCGGATCTGGTGGTGGTCGGCAATCCGACCAACCCCACGTCGGTCCTGCATCCGGCGGCCGTGCTGAAGCAACTGGCGCGTCCCGGGCGGACGTTGGTGGTCGACGAGGCGTTCATGGACGCGGTGCCGGGCGAGCGCGAGGCGCTGTGCGGGCGTACGGACATCCCGGGGCTCGTGGTGCTGCGCAGCCTCACCAAGACCTGGGGGCTCGCGGGGCTGCGGATCGGTTACGTGCTGGCCGCCCCGGAGACGATCCGCGTGCTGGAGAGGGCGCAACCGCTGTGGCCGGTGTCGTCCCCGGCGCTGGCGGCGGCCGAGGCGTGCATGGAGCCGCGGGCGCTGGGCGAGGCGGCGGCCGCGGCGGAGCGGATCGCGGTGGACCGGGCCCATCTGGTCGCGGGGTTGCGGGAGTTCTGCGAAGTACGGGTGGCGGAGCCGGCCGAGGGGCCGTTCGTCCTGGTGCGGCTGGAGGGGGCCGCCGAGGTACGGGAGCGGTTGCGGGCGCTGGGGTTCGCGGCGCGGCGTGGGGATACGTTTCCGGGGCTGGGTCCGCAGTGGCTGCGGCTGGCGGTACGCGACCGGGCGACGACGAACCGTTTCCTTCAGGCACTCGACCAGGCTCTGCAGACGCTGACCACGGTCCCACGCTGACCGGTCGGCCCACGGGGAGCGGCGCTCCGTCACGCGAACGCCGCTCCCCGCCCCCATCCCGGCCTGCGTCTGCCCCCCTCGGGCCTTCAGCCGTGCGGGGTCAGCCCTGGGCGCGGCGCCTGGCCACGACCATCGCCCCCGCGCCCGCCGCCAGCAGCAGGGCGGCGCCGCCCGCGATGTACGGGGTGGCCGAACTGCCGCCCGTCTCCGCGAGGTTGGAGTCGACGGCCGGGGCGTGGCCGGTGCCGGTCTGGGGCTTCACGTTGCCGCCGTCACCGCCACCGGTGGCACCGGAGGTGCTGCCCGACGTACTGCCGGAGGTGCTCCCGCCCGTCGCGCCGCCGTTGCCGGAACCTCCGTTGCTCGTACCGCCGTTGTCGCCGCCGCCCGGCTCGGTCCCCTTCGGGGTCTCGCAGGTCGCCTCGGCGAGCGTGACCTCGCCCCGCACATCGGCGACGTTCAGCTTGAGCGGGTTGACGGAGACCTTCAGTTGCAGTGCGGTCGCCGCCGCGGTGCGCGAGGTGGTGTGCGTCTTCGACAGGTCGAGGGTCACCTCGCCGACGCCCGGCACCCGGACCTCCGTGGTGCCGCCTGCGCTGAGGTCGATCCGCTTACCGAGGACCGACACATGCCCCAGCGCGTTCGACTCCGCGACCGGCTTCTTCCCCACCTCGCAGACGGCCTTGGAGGTGACCTTCTCGACCTCGATCAGCGAGAGCAGCGGCAGTCCGGGCACATGGACCCGGGCCTTCGCCACGTTGCTGTAGCCCTCGGCCCGATGCTTGCCGACGGTGGCCTTCGCGGTGGCCACATCGGCGCGCAGGACGCTGAACGGCCGTCCGCCGTCCACCCCGTCGAGCCGCACGCTCAGCGCGGTCTTCTCGGCACTGGCGGGTGCCTGCACTTCATTGAGCGTGGCCTTGAGCGGCACATCGACGGTCTTGTTCAGGAGCGAGACGTCGAGTGCGGCACGGAGCACGACCGCGCTCGCCTTCCCGTCGCCGGTGGTCGTGGTGGTCGTCGCGGTGGCGGCGTGCGCCGGGACGGCGACCAGCAGGGCGACAGGAGCGGCGGCGACCGCCAGGGCGGCCAGGCGGAAGGTGTTGCTGTTCAAGATGGTGGAACCCCCACAAGAGACATGGAGCCACCGGCACCGTCCAATGGGGGACATCGCGGGCACCGGTGACCTCGACCCCGAAAGCCTTACGCACAGAGGGTGAACCGTCAGACACCTGACGCGAGTTCACCCCAAAGGGGGGTTTTCGCGCTTGTATTCGAATATCTCGGTACGTTCGTTCCTCGGAGTCACCCGATCCATTGAGCGCGGACGGCGCAGGCATCGACTGCGCCGGGGTGCACGCAAAGGTGTTTCAACGACCCGGCAGCGATGCGGTAACCGCCTGTCAACACGGCACACCCGGCGGGAAGGCGGTCCGGTGAGCCGCCCTCAGCCGATCACCCGCCCGTTCAGCACCACCCGTCGCGGCGCCGCCAGGATCCGTACGTCCGCCCGCGGGTCCTCGTCGTACACCACCAGGTCCGCCGGGGCACCCTCCTCCAGCACCGGCCGACCCAGCCACCGACGCGCACCCCAGGTGGTCGCCGACAGCGCGTCCAGGGCCGGGATGCCCGCCTTGACCAGTTCGGCGACCTCGTCCGCCACCAGCCCGTGGGCGAGCACCCCGCCCGCGTCGGTGCCGACGAAGACCGGAATGCCGGCGTCGTACGCGGCGCGCACGGTGTCGTAACGCCGCTCGTGCAGCCGCCGCATGTGGTCCGACCAGCGGGGGAACCTGGCGTCGCCGCCCGCCGCGAGCGAGGGGAACGTGGCGATGTTGACCAGCGTGGGGACGATCGCGACACCGCGCTCGGCGAAGAGCGGAATGGTCTCCTCGGTCAGCCCGGTGGCGTGCTCGATGCAGTCGATCCCGGCCTCGACGAGATCACGCAGCGAGTCCTCGGCGAAGCAGTGCGCGGTGACCCGGGCGCCGAGCCGGTGCGCCTCGGCGATGGCCGCCCGGGCCGCCTCGCGCGGCCAGCAGGCGGTCAGATCGCCCACCTCCCGGTCGATCCAGTCGCCGACCAGCTTCACCCAGCCGTCGCCCCGGCGTGCCTCCTGCGCGACGTACGCGACCAGCTCGTCCGGCTCGATCTCGTACGCGTAGTTCCGGGTGTACCTGCGGGGCCTGGCGATGTGACGGCCGGCCCTGATGATCTTCGGAAGGTCCTCGCGGTCGTCGATCCACCGGGTGTCGGCCGGTGAACCGGCGTCCCGCAGCAGCAGCGCACCCGCCTCCCGGTCGGCGAGGGCCTGCTTCTCGCTGGTCGCCTCGTCGACGGCGCCGTGGTGGTCGAGCCCGACGTGACAGTGGGCGTCGACCAGCCCCGGCAGCGCCCAGCCGGTGACGGTCACCGCCTCGTCCGCGCCGGGCGGCCTCGCGTACGAGATCCGTCCGTCGACGGCCCAGAGCTCGTCCCGGACGTCCTCGGGTCCGACGAGCACCCGCCCCTTCACGTGCAGCACCCGCGGTGCCCTGTGATCGCTCATGAACAGCACTGTACGAGGCGCTGTCCGACGCCCTGGGTACGCTTCGACGGAAGCACCGTCCGTACGCGGCACCGCAGCGCACCGACCCGATCCGAAGAGAGCACCACCGTGACGCACCCCTTCCTCGACCTCGCCCCGCTCACCGCCGCTCGTTTCGCGGCCATCGAGAAGCGGGTGGCCGGCCTCCTCGCCACCGAGCAGGACGTCGTCATCACGCAGGGCGAGGCGCTGCTCCCCCTCGAAGGCTGCATCCGGGGCGGCGCCCGGCCCGGTTCGACCGCGCTGAACGTGGTCACCGGCCCGTACGGGCAGACCTTCGGGAACTGGCTGCGGGACTGCGGTGCCAATGTCGTCGATCTGGCGGTTCCGTTCCACACGGCGGTCACCGCCGACCAGGTGGCGCGGGCACTGGCCGAGCACCCGGAGATCGACTTCGTCTCCCTGGTGCACGCGGAGGCGGCGACGGGGAACACCAACCCGGTCGCCGAGATCGGCGAGGTGGTCCGTTCGCACGGGGCGCTGTTCATGCTGGACGCCGTCGCCTCGGTGGGCGCGGAGCCGCTGCTGCCGGACGTGTGGGGCGTCGACCTCTGTGTGATCGGCGCGCAGAAGGCGATGGGCGGCCCGGCCGGGGTGTCGGCGGTTTCGGTGAGCGAGCGCGCCTGGGAGCGGCTCGCGGCCAACCCGCAGGCCCCGCGCCGCTCGTACCTCTCGCTCCTGGACTGGAAGGAGCGCTGGATCGACGGCGGTCGCAGGACACTGCTGCACGCCCCCGCCCAGCTGGAGATGCTGGCGCTGGAGGCGTGCGTGGAGCGGATCGAGGCCGAGGGCCTGGACGCCCTCATGGCCCGCCACGCCTCGGCCGCCGCGGCGACGCGTGCGGGCGCCGTGGCGCTCGGCGGGGGCCTGTCGCCGTATGTGCACGAGGCGGGGAACGCGGCGCCGGTCGCGACGACGCTGCGCACCCCCGAGGGCGTCGACGCCGCCGAGCTGGTCGCGCGGGCACTCGCGGCGGACCCGTCGCTGCCGCTGATCGCGGGCGGGGGCGCGCTGTCCAAGGAGATGATCCGGGTCAATCACTACGGTGTGGATGCGACGCGGGGTGCGGTGCAGTCCTCGCTCGCGGCTCTGGGGGCGGCGCTGGCCGATGCGGGCCGGCAGGTCGACTTCGAAACTGCCCGCAAAGCCGTTTCGGAAACCTGGCCGAGCGAATAAATCCACACCGGAACGCCGTTATTCCATAAATGCGGGGAGCTGCTTTATTCAGAGCAGCTCCCCGCATTCTTCTGCCCGCTTTCCCGGACCCTAAACACCCGAGTTTCGAGGGCCTCGATCCGGGCTCGATCCACACAATTCCACTGCGCAACCCGAGAGTTATGCCCTTGTGACCGATTCCACATCGCGCCCATTATGCCGGATAAATAGCACCCAAAACAGAAGAAAGCGCGGCCGGATCGCGCCGGGGCACGCGCCCGCGTGATAACACGAAGGACCACTCCGCCCAACCCCTGGCATCGATGCAATTTAGAAATTTGCTAGGTAAATTCAATTCCCATGACCGCCGCACCCGCAGATTTTGCACGTGCCCGAAGCGAATTCCTCACCATCGACACCCCACGAGTGGAGGACGGAGCCGCGATCTGGCGCATTGCCCGCGACTCCGAGGTCCTGGACCTCAACTCCTCGTACAGCTACCTGCTGTGGTGCCGTGACTTCGCGTCCACCTCCGTGGTCGGCCGCGACGAGACCGGCGAGCCCGTCGCCTTCGTGACGGGGTATCTCCGGCCGGACCGTCCCGAGACGCTCGTCGTCTGGCAGGTGGCCGTCGACCACGCCCGCCGCGGGACCGGCCTCGCGGGAAAGCTCCTGGACGCGCTGACCTCGCGGGTCGCGGCCGAGCAGGGCCTCGCCTCGGTCGAGACGACCGTCACCCCGGACAACACCGCGTCGGACCGGCTGTTCACCTCGTACGCACGGCGCCACGACGTGGCCCTGGAGCGCGAGGTGCTCTTCGACGGCGGGCTGTTCCCGGAGGGAACGCACCTTCCCGAAGTGCTGTACCGCATCGGTCCGTTCCACGCGTGAGCGCGTCAGCGCTTCCCGCGTGAGCCCGTCAGCGCTTCCCGCGTGAGCCCGTCAGCGTTTCCCGGGTGAGCGCGTCGACCGGTTCCGCACGTGAGCGCCCGGCCCGTTCCACTCCTGAACACACCCGCACCGCCACCCGTCACACACCCCCCTCAAGCAGGAGATTCCCGGTGACCATCACCCCGCCCGCGCTGAGTGTCTTCGAGACCCTGGAGTCGGAGGTAAGGAGCTACTGCCGCAACTGGCCCGCCGTGTTCGACCGTGCGCAGGGCGCCCGTCTGACCGACGAGGACGGCCACAGTTACCTCGACTTCTTCGCCGGCGCCGGATCCCTCAACTACGGCCACAACAACCCGGTGCTGAAGCGCGCGCTGATCGACTACATCGAGCGCGACGGCATCACCCACGGCCTCGACATGGCCACCACCGCGAAACGGGCCTTCCTGGAGTCCTTCCAGAACAACGTGCTGCGCCCGCGTGACCTCCCGTACAAGGTGATGTTCCCCGGCCCGACCGGCACCAACGCGGTCGAGGCGGCGCTGAAGCTGGCCCGCAAGGTGAAGGGGCGGGAGTCGATCGTCTCCTTCACCAACGCCTTCCACGGCATGTCGCTGGGCTCGCTCGCCGTCACCGGCAACGCCTTCAAACGGGCCGGGGCCGGCATCCCACTGGTGCACGGCACCCCGATGCCGTTCGACAACTACCTCGACGGCCGGGTGCCCGACTTCCTCTGGTTCGAGCGGCTCCTGGAGGACCAGGGCTCCGGTCTCAACAAGCCCGCCGCCGTGATCGTCGAGACGGTGCAGGGCGAGGGCGGCATCAATGTGGCGCGCGCCGAGTGGCTGCGGGCGCTCGCCGATCTGTGCCGCCGCCGCGACATGCTGCTGATCGTCGACGACATCCAGATGGGCTGCGGACGTACGGGCGCGTTCTTCTCGTTCGAGGAGGCCGGCATCACCCCCGACATCGTGACCCTGTCCAAGTCCATCAGCGGCTACGGACTGCCCATGTCGCTCTGCCTGTTCACACCGGAGCTGGACGTCTGGGGGCCTGGCGAGCACAACGGCACCTTCCGCGGCAACAACCCGGCGTTCGTCACGGCCGCTGCCGCGCTGGACGCCTACTGGGCGGACGGCCAGATGGAGAAGCAGACCCTGGCCCGCGGCGAGCAGATCGAGCAGGCGCTGCTGGCGATCTGCGACGAACACGCCCGGCTCGGCGCGCAGTTCCGGGGCCGTGGACTGGTCTGGGGCATGGAGTTCACCGACAAGGCGCGCGCCGCCGCGATCTGCGCCCGCGCCTTCGAGCTGGGCCTCCTCGTCGAGACCTCCGGTCCGCAGAGCGAGGTCGTGAAGCTGCTGCCGCCGCTGACCGTCACCCCCGAGGAGCTGGACGAGGGCTTGCGGACGCTGGCCCGCGCGGTCCGCGAAACCGCCTGACCCCGACCCGGACCACCCCGGCGCGGGTCCGACGAGAAACATCCCCGTAGAGAGAAAGGCACCGAACCACCGTGATCGTCCGATCGTTCAGTGACATCGAGAACACCGACCGGCATGTGAAGGCCGCCTCCGGAACCTGGGAGAGCAAGCGCATCGTGCTCGCACAGGAGAAGGTGGGCTTCTCGCTCCACGAGACCACGATGTACGCGGGTACCGAGACGTCGATGTGGTACGCGAACCACATCGAGGCCGTCCTGTGCGTCGAGGGCGAGGCCGAGCTCACCAATGACGAGACCGGCGAGAAGCACTGGATCACCCCCGGCACGATGTACCTGCTGAACGGCCACGAGCACCACACCATGCGGCCGAAGACCGACTTCCGCTGCGTCTGCGTCTTCAACCCTCCGGTCACCGGACGGGAGGAGCACGACGAGAACGGTGTCTACCCGTTGCTCACCGAGGAGGGCTGAACCATGACCACCGATGTACGCACCGATCTGTACCCCACCCGCGGCGCGGCCGAGATGATCACTCCCCGCCAGGACCCGGTCATCTGGTCGGCGCCCGGTGCCCCGGGGCCGGTCGCCGTGAAGGATCTGCAGGGCTTCGAGCGCGACGGCTTCCTCACCGTCGACCAGCTGATCACCCCGGACGAGGTCGCCGTTCACCACGCCGAACTGGACCGGCTGATCGCCGATCCGGCGGTGCGGGCGGACGAGCGCTCGATCATCGAGCCGAAGTCGCAGAAGGTGCGGTCGGTCTTCGAGGTCCACCGGATCAGCGAGGTCTTCGCCCGGCTGGTCAGTGATGAGCGCGTGGTGGGCCGGGCACGTCAGATCCTCGGTTCGGACGTGTACGTCCACCAGTCCAGGATCAACGTCAAGCCCGGCTTCGGTGCTTCGGGGTTCTACTGGCACTCGGACTTCGAGACCTGGCACGCCGAGGACGGCCTGCCGAAAATGCGGGCGGTGTCCGTGTCGATCGCGCTGACCGAGAACCACGACACCAACGGCGGGCTGATGATCATGCCCGGTTCGCACAAGTCGTTCCTCGGCTGTGCGGGCGAGACGCCGAAGGACAACTACAAGAAGTCCCTGAAGATGCAGGATGCCGGCACCCCGTCGGACGAGGCGCTGACGAAGCTGGCCGACCGGCACGGCATCAAGCTCTTCACGGGCAGGGCGGGTTCGGCGACCTGGTTCGACTGCAACTGCATGCACGGCTCGGGGGACAACATCACCCCGTACCCGCGCAGCAATGTCTTCATCGTCTTCAACAGCGTGGAGAACGCCGCCGAGGAGCCGTTCGCGGCACCGGCACGGCGCCCGGAGTTCATCGGCGCGCGGGACTTCACTCCGGTGAGGTGACCCGGTGAGGGGTGGGCCATATCCGTCGCCCACCCCTCACCCAACCCTAAAGTTGGTGGACCGCGAGGCCGTCACCGGCGACAGTGTGGCCCATGACCTCACTCGTACGTCACATCACGATCGACTGCGCCGACGCCTACGAGCTCGCCGGCTTCTGGTCCGGGGTGCTCGGCGCGCCGCTCTCCGACGAGGACGCGCCCGGCGATCCCGAGGCGCTCGTCGAAACTCCCGGTGCCGCACTGCTGTTCATCTCGGTGCCGGAGCCGAAGAGCACCAAGAACCGTCTCCATCTGGACATTCAGCCGCAGGACCGCACCCGGGACGAAGAGGTCGAGCGGCTGCTCGGCCTGGGCGCCACCCTCGTGGCCGACCACCGCAAGCCGAACGGACGGGGCTGGGCGACGCTCGCCGACCCGGAGGGCAACGAGTTCTGTGTCGAGTGCAGTGCGGCGGAACGGGCCTCGCTGACCGGGACCCGGCTGCCGGTCACCGCGGACGACGTGACCACCGCGGTCCGCCTCGCGGTCGACACGCTCCAAAAGTCCCCGGCGGACAACTGGCTGGTCCCGGCCGGGACGTTGGAGTGGAACTGCTGGGAGACCGCGGAGCACCTGAGCGACGATCTCTTCTCCTACGCGGCGCAGCTGGGCCCGCGGCAGCCGCCGCTGGACGCGTACGTCCCGTACCGCTGGAGCGCCAACTACAAGGGCGGCCCGGCGAACGCGATCTTCGCGGACCCGTCGGCCGGACCGGCCGGGCTGCTCCAGACGCTGGAGGCGAGCGGAGCGCTGCTCGCTGCGATGGTACGGACGGCCTCGCCCGAGTTGCGCTCGTACCACCCCTACGGGCTGTCCGACCCGGAGGGCTTCGCCGCCATGGGCATCCTGGAGACCCTGGTCCACACGCATGACCTCGCCGCCGGCCTGGGCGTCCCCTGGACGCCGCCCGCCGGTCTCTGCGACCGGGTGCTGGCCCGGTTGTTCCCGGACGCCCCGAAGGACACCGACCGGTGGACCGTCCTGCTCTGGGCCACCGGCCGCGCGGAGTTGCCCGGCCGGCCCCGGGTCGCCTCGTGGAAGTGGCACGGTGCGCCGCTGGAGGAGTCGGGCCAGGAGTAGCGGGAGCCCGGGAGGGCGCGGGCGCCGGGGGCGCTGCGGGAATCGGGCCGTGAGACATCAGCAGATCCTGGAGGAACTGGCCGCAGCGCGTGCCCGATTCGGTGCGTGGGCCTGACCTACGTACCGGCCCCGCCCATCAAGTGCTGATCACCGAGGCGCAGCAACCCCGACCACCGCACGGCGGCGATCCTTGGCCGGGCGGCGGCCTCTGGGCGATGTGCGACCTCGTGAGCCTGCAGGAGGATGTGCGGGGACTTCTCGCCGGACGCCCGGCCCACGGCCGGCGGAAGCTCTGGAATGAGACCGTCGGCGTCGATCGCACGACGGTCCTGGTGCCGGCCACCATTCCGGGACGGCCGAGGAGGTGCTCCGCTCGGGGGGGGTGCCGATCCAGCGGTCAGAGTTCCGCGTCGAGGATGTCCGGCCACGCCGTGCCGTCCACGCTCCCATCGGATCGGGGCAGCGCCATCTCCGCCCAGATGACCTTCCCCTGGGGGGTGTAACGAGTGCCCCAGCGTTCGGCCAATCGGGCGACGAGGAACAGACCGCGGCCTCCTTCGTCCATCACGGCGGCGTAGCGCAGATGGGGCGAGGTGCTGCTGCCGTCAGCCACCTCGCAGGTCAGGGTGCGGTCGTACAGCAGTCGTACGGTGACCGGCTCGGAGCCGTAGCGGATGGCGTTGGTGATCAACTCGCTGAGCACCAGTTCCGTGGCGAAAGCGAGCTCGGACAGACCCCAGTCGTCGAGCTTCCCGGCCACGAGAGCACGCATCCCGGCCACGACGGCGGGATCGAGCGGTACGTCCCAGTCGGCGACACGGTCGGACGGGACAGCCCGTGTCCGGGCGATGAGCAGCGCCACATCGTCCTTCGGCCGGCTCGGCAGGAGCGCGTCGAGCACCGCCTGACAGCTCCCCTCCGGCGACCGGTCGGGGTGGTGCGCCAGGGCCTCACGCAGCATCTCGATCCCCACGTCGATATCTCGGGTGCGATCCTCGATGAGCCCATCGGTGTAGAGGACGAGCTGCGTGCCCTCCGCCAGTTCCAGTTCCGCCGTCTCGAACGGCATACCGCCCAGGCCTAGGGGCGGGCCGGCCGGAAGGTCGGGGAACGACACACTGCCGTCGGGCCGGACCAGTGCGGGCAGGGGATGCCCGGCCCGGGCCATGGCGCAGTGGCGGGAGACGGGATCGTAGATCGCGTACAGGCAGGTGGCTCCGATGATCACCGGGTCGGCGTCGGTCTCCGCCTCCTCCTGGTCGATGCGTCCGATCAGGTCGTCCAGACGGCTGAGGATCTCGTCGGGCGGCAGGTCGAGTGTGGAGAAGTTGTGCACGGCCGTGCGCAGCCGTCCCATCGTGGCGGCCGCGTGCAGGCCGTGGCCGACGACATCCCCGACGACCAGCGCCACCCGACTGCCCGGGAGCGGGATCACGTCGAACCAGTCGCCGCTCACCCCGGAGAGCGCGGGCAGGTAGCGATGGGCGACGTCGAGCGCGCTCTGTTCCGGCAGGGCCCGCGGGAGCAGGCTGCGTTGCAGGGTCACGGCCATGACGTGCTCACGGGTGTAGCGGCGGGCGTTGTCGATGCTGACGGCCGCCCGGGCGACCAGTTCTTCGGCCAGGGACAGATCGTCTTCCTCGAACGGCTGGGGCTTCTCGGAGCGCCAGAAATTGGCCATGCCCAGGATGACGCCCCGTGCCTGGAGGGGCACCGTGATGAGCGAATGGATGCCGTAATCGACGATCTTCCGCGTCCGCTCCGGGTCCTGGGCGAGCCAGCCGGGTGCGGCGGACAGGTCGGGCACCAGCTCCGGCCGGCCGGTGGCGAAGGCCCGTGCCTGCGGCGTGGAGGGGAGAAAGCTGACCTGGTGGCCGAGTTCGTAGAGGGGATGGTCGTCCCTGATGCCGCGGACAGCGGTGCGGCGCATGTCCATGTCCGTACCGGTCGGCTCGTCCCCGTGGAGGACCGGACCGGCCAGATCGACGGTGACGAAGTCGGCGAGCCGGGGGACCGCGATCTTGGTCAGTTCCTCGGCCGTGCGCACCACATCGAGGGTGGTACCGATGCCGAGACCGGCGTCGTACAGGAGGCGCAGCCGCTCGCGGGCGTTCTCCGCCCTGCCGGACAGCGCCCGCAGCTCCGTGGAGTCGCGCAAGGTCGCGACTGTCCCCTGGGGGCCACCGTGACGGTCCGTGGACCGCTGGTTCACCGCGAGCAGTCGGCTCCCCGCGAGGAGCACTTCGTCCGTGGCCGCGCGCCCCGAGGTCAACAGCTCCACCGTGCCGGGATCAAGGCTGGACAAGTCCGAGATGTGTCGCCCCTCGGCGTCGAGCGGCAGATCCAGCAGCCGTCTGGCCTCGTCATTGGCCAGCAGCAGTCGACCGTCCTTGCTGATGATGAGCACGCCTTCGCGCACGGCGTGCAGCACCGCGTCGTGATGCTCGTACATACGAGTCATCTCGGCAGGGCCCAGACGGTGGGTCTGCCGCCGCAGTCGCCCGGCCACCAGCGCCGTCCCGCTCGTGGCCACGCCGAGCGCGACCGCTCCCGCACCGAGGATGATCGGAATCTGCCGTGCCACCACGCCTGTCACGTGCTTGACCTTCATGCCGGCAGCCACCAGGGCCACGACCTGCGCGTGATCGTGGACGGGGACGATCGCCTGCACCTCGCGGCCGAGCGGACCGTTGACGCTCTCGGTGTACACGTGGCCGGCCAGCGCCGGCGCGAGGGTGCCGACGACCCTCTTCCCGATCAGGTCCGGCCGGGGATGCGTGTAGCGGATTCCTTTCGTGTCCGTCACCACGATGAAGTCGACGCCGGCCGCCTTCCGCCCCGCCTCGGTGAGCGGCTGGAGCACCCTGGAAGGATCAGGGGCTTTGAGCGCGGTCAGGAGGCCCGGTGAGTGCGCGAATGTCTGCGCGACGGCGATGGACCGGCTTCTCGCCTCCGCAGTGCTGTCGTGCCGGGACTGCACTACGAGCGCGAGCACCGCAGCGGCCACGAGGAGCACGACCACAGCCACCTGAAGGGCGAAGACCTGGCCTGCGACGCTCCGAGGATACTTGCCCGCGAGTGACCGAACCTGCGCGCTCCGGAATCGGCCGAAACGATTGACCACATTGCCCTTTGTAACACCGGGAGGTCGAAGGTGCGTGCGGTCAGGGCTCGCTCGGGGCGGGACCGCGCGGCGGCCCGACGACGATCCGGCAGCCGTGGGACCGGATCGGCCCGGCAGCCGTGGGACCGGACCGGCGCCAGGACGGTACGGATACGGCCGGCCCGGATCGGTGGGGAGGACCCGGCCCCGGTGATACTCCCCACCGGGCCGGTGCGTCGCGATTCCCGCTGTCGCGACCGGCCGGAGGTCGTGCGGTCCGGCGGCTCTCCCGGTCTCAGGACTGAAGGGCGTCCAGCGCCGGGTAGTCGACGTATCCCTTCGCGTCCCCGCCGAAGAAGGTCGACGGGTCCGGAGTGTTGAACGGGCCGCCGGCCTTGAGCCGGGCGGGCAGGTCCGGGTTGGCGAGGAACAGCGCACCGTAGGAGATGATGTCGGCGATCCCGTCGTCGATCACCGTGTGATCGTCCGGTCCGGTCGGCCCGTCCGTCAGCGCGTTGAGAACGAAGGTGCCGGAGAACTGCTTACGCAGCGCGAGCGTCAGCTCGCGGATCCCCACCGACTCCAGGACGTGCAGATAGGCGAGGCCGAGCGGCTCGATCTCCCGTACCAGCGCGGTGTAGACGGCTTCCGGCGCGGGCTCGTCGATGTCGTTGTACGGGTTTCCCGGCGAGATGCGCAGCCCGGTCCGCGCCGCGCCGATCTCGGCCGCGACGGCCTTGACCACCTCGACGGCGAACCGGATGCGGGCCTCCTCGGAGCCGCCCCACTCGTCCGTGCGGAGGTTGGTGTTGGGTGCGAGGAACTGGTGGATGAGGTAGCCGTTGGCACCGTGCAGCTCGACCCCGTCGAAGCCGGCGTCGACCGCGTTGCGTGCGGCCGCCGCGAAGTCGGCTATGGTCCGGCGGACTTCGTCACCGGTCAGTTCGCGCGGTGTGGTGAAGTCCTCCAGTCCCGCGCCGGTGTAGAGCTGACCGGCGGGCTTGACCGGGGAGGAGCTGACCGGCGTGAGCCCGTCGGGCAGCAGGACGGGGTGGCCGATCCGGCCCGTGTGCATGAGCTGGGCGAAGATCCGGCCGCCCGCGGCGTGCACCGCGTCGGTGACCTTGCGCCAGGAAGCGAGCTGTTCCGCGCTGTGCAGTCCCGGGGTGTTGGGGTAGCCCTGGCCCACCACCGATGGCTGGATGCCCTCCGTGATGATGAGGCCCGCCGAGGCGCGCTGGGCGTAGTACTCGGCGACGAGGTCGGTGGCGGTGCCGCCCTCACCTGCCCGGCTGCGGGTCATCGGCGCCATCGCGATGCGGTTGGCGAGCCGAGTGCCGGACAGGTCGATCGGGTCGAATGCGGTGGTCATGGAAGCTCCCGGGGGAATTATGTGGTCGGCCAAGTATTAGCGCCTCGCTCACTGTAACCCATTACTTGGCCGACCAAGGTAAAGTTGTCGGAAGGCGGCCGGACCGGCATCGGAGCAGCCGGCCGGAGCGCTGCCGAGGAATGCCGAGGAGTCCCGATGAAGGCCGAACGAGTCGAACGAGCCGAGTCCGCCGCACCGGCTGGCCCCGCCGAATCAACCGATTCCGCGGATCCCGCCTGTACGCGACTGCCGAGCGCCGCGCTCGGCGGCCCCGTCAGCCATGCCGTCTCGCGGGTCGCCCGGCTGCACCGGATCGCCGCGGGCAAACTACTCAAGGGGCTCGGGCTCTACCCCGGCCAGGAGTTCCTGATGATGTACTTGTGGGACGCGGGTGCGGTGCGCCAGTCCGAGCTGATCAAGGCGATGGAGCTCGACCCCTCCACGGTGACCAAGATGCTCCAGCGCCTCGAACAGACCGGGCACGTCCGCCGCTGCCCCGACCCCGGCGACCGCCGGGCCGTCCTGGTCGAGGCCACCGACGACAGTTGCGCGCTGCACTCCGACGTCCAGCGGGCCTGGACGAATCTGGAGGAGCACACCCTCGCCGGGCTGGACACGGCCGAGCGCGAGGAGCTGGCCCGGCTGCTCGCCAAGGTCGAGGAGAACCTCTGTCACGAGACCGAGAACTGCCCCGGCCTCCGCTGACCCCTTCCCACACCGGCTTCCGGGCGGGTTCAGCCGGAGAGCGCGTCCAGGACCCGGTCCACATCGGCCTCCGTGTTGTACAGGTGGAAGGCCGCGCGCAAGCTCCCCGCACGGTTCGATACCACCACCCCGGCCCGCGCCAGCTCGGGCTCCCGCCCACCGAGTCCGGGCACGACGACGATCGCCGACTCCCCCGGAACCACCTCGTGCCCCAGCCCGGCCAGCCCTGCCCGCATGCGGGCCGCGAGCCCGGTGGCGTGGGCTTGGAGGGCCTCGATGCCCACCTCGCCGAGCAGCGCGAGGGAGTGCTCGGCGCCGTGGTACGAGAGGAAGGCCGGCGGTTCGTCGTAGCGGCGGGCGGTCGGGGAGAGCCGCTCGACCGGGCCGTAAGAACTGTTCCGGGGGTCGTCGGAGGCGACCCAGGCGGCGAAGACGGCCGGCAGGGTGCGCTGCGCCTCCTCGGTGACGGTGAGGAACGACGCGCCCCGCGGGCACAGCAGGAATTTGAAGCCGCCGGTGACGGTGTAGTCGTACGCCCCGGCGTCCAGCGGCAGCCAGCCGGCCGCCTGGGAGGCGTCGAGCAGCGTGCGGGCTCCGTGGACGCCCGCCGCCGCGCGCACCGCTTCGAGATCGGCGATCCGGCCGTCGGCGGACTGCACGGCAGAGAATGCGACGAGCGCGGTACCGGGCCGTACCGCGTCGGCCAGCCCGTCCAGCGGGACATAGCGCACCTTGAGGTCGCCACGGACCGCGAACGGGCTGACGACGGAGCTGAACTCCCCCTCGGGCGCCAGGACTTCGGCCCCCGCCGGCAGCGCGGCCGCGATCAGCCCGACGTGCACGGAGACGGAGCTGCCGGTGGCGACCCGGTCGGCGCCGATCCCGACGAGGCGGGCGAAGCCGGCCCGGGCCGCGTCCACCGCTTCGAAGTCGCCGGAGCCGACCCTGCGGCCCGTGGCGATCGCCTCGGCGAGCGCCTTCACCGCGTCCACGGAGCGGCGGGGCAGCAGGCCACAGGTGGAGGTGTTGAGGTACGTGGTCTCCGGCGCGAACTCGTCGTCCACCGTACGGCTGAGCGAAGTAGTCTCCATGATCCCAGCGTGCGGCGCCGTTGACTCCTCGTCAATTACGAAGAGTCAGGGGGCACACCCCGACGGTGCCGCGGGCTCAGGGCGGTGCAGCCACACGAACTCCGGCTCGAAGCCCGGCTCGGGCACAGCTTCCGGCCGGCGGGCTCAGGCATGACGTCCGGCCCGGACTCAGGAATTGCTTCCGGCCGACGGGCTCGGACGTAGCTTCCGCCCGTGGGCCCAGGCGTAGCTTCCGGCCGTGGGCTCAGGCGTAGCTTCCGGCCGTGGGCTCAGGCATGACGTACGGTCCGGACTCAGGCATTGCTTCCGGTCTGCGGAACCTCGCACGCACCGTCGGCGTCGCACGCCGCTGCGTCCCCGCCGATCGCCGTGAGCGGTCGGTCCTGCCACGCCTGTTCGAGTGCCTGGGCGAACACCTCGGCGGGCTGGCCGCCGGAGATCCCGTACCGCCGGTCGAGCACGAAGAACGGCACGGCGTTGGCCCCCAGCTCGGACGCCTCGCGCTCGTCGGCCCGCACCTCGGCGGCGTACGCCTGAGGATCGGCGAGAACGGCGCGCGCCTCGTCGGCGTCGAGACCGGCCTCGACGGCCAGCTCGACCAGCACGTCACCGTCGAAGACGGAACGCTCCTCGGCGAAGTTCGCCCGGTAAGCGAGACTCAGCAGCTCGTCCTGGCGGCCACGGACCTTGGCCAGGTGGAGCAGCCGGTGGATGTCGAAGGTGTTGCCGTGATCACGGCCCTCGGTGAGGTAGCCGAGCCCTTCGGACTGCGCGTTGGCCGCGACGTTCGCCTCCATGGCCCGTGCCTCTTCACGGGTGCGCCCGTACTTCTGCGCCAGCATGTCGATCACCTGCGCGGTGTCGCCCTTGGGGTACGCCGGGTCGAGCTCGAAGGACCGGTGCACGACCTCGACCTCGTCGCGGTGGGCGAACCCCGCCAGCCCCTTCTCGAAGCGGGCCTTCCCTATGTAGCACCAGGGGCAGGCGATGTCGCTCCAGATCTCGACGCGCATGTCTCTTCTTCTCTCCGTGTTCCCGTACGTACAGCTCGGACGACGCGGAGCCACCCTCCGCTCCCGTACACAACGCGTGCGCGGACCCTCTCATTCCCCGGCTGCGTCCTAACGGTCCCCGTCGCGGGCGCGCCTCGGCTAACTTGATCTTTAACCTTGAGATCCGAACGACTCGTCGTACTTGATCACTCGGAACGGTAATTGCCCTGCACGGAGGCGGCCTTCGGCTGAGCATGTGATCCGACCAAGGAACACACAACGCCCAGCACGAAGGCCGTGGGGATGAGTCTGTCGCATCATGTTGTCCGGCAGGATCCGTTTGCGGAACTGTCACGCTTCCGGGGTGAGTTCTACTCCTGTCTGACCAGGCGTGCGGATGCGTTGTTCGAGCTGGCGGACGCCGTGTTGTGTGCGGACGGCCCGGTCCGGTCGTTGGTGGAACTGTCGTTGGTGGGCGAACACCGTCGCGGGCACGGCGGGCTCTACGACGCCCTGTCCGCGGGCCGGGTCGATGTCGCCCGGCTGCGA
>NZ_JBHVFF010000055.1:0-35028 GCF_042801895.1 Streptomyces sp. NPDC057543
CGATTGCGTTGTGGCCCGGCGGTCCGGGGGGGCCGGCGCCGGCCCGTGCTGGCCGTCGGCTCAGGGGCGCCGCCCGTCGGTTCAGGCTTTCTGTCTGGTGCCGCGGAACGACGTCCACAGTATGTCGCCGACCCCGACGATGACCACGGCGCCGATCAGCTGGAACAGATGGCGCGTCCAGTCGATGCCGCTGGTGTCGTTGACCCCGATCCAGGTGGCGGCGGTATTGCCGAGGACGCTGCCGAGGATGCCGAAGATCGTCGTCAGCCAGAGTGGGATGCTCTGCTTGCCGGGCAGGATCGCTCTCGCGATCAGGCCGAGTACCAGGCCCACGATGATTGCCCACAACCAGCCCATGTCGCCTCCTCGTGCGACGTGATGTCGCGTATGTGCGCCCAGTCTCGGCCCGTGGGCCGTGCACCGCATGCCGGATGCGTCCGTATGCGCGGCCCCGGCTTCCGGTCGTACGCATACGGCGCGCCCCGGTCTCGAAGCCGTAGGACACCGGGCGTACCGTGGGTGAGGTCCGGTCCGGGGAGCGTGCGGACGCGGGAATGTGGTCTTCCCCGACCCGTGAGAGGTGCTGGGGATGGGTGGTGGAGGCGTGATGCGGAAGCAGAGCGGTGTCGAGGTCTTCCGGATCACGGGGGCGCGGCAGGGTCTCGCGGACGATGTGCGCGGTAGGCAGCGGCGCTATGTGATCTCGATGTCCGTGCGGACGGTCTCGGTGATCCTGGCCGCTGTGCTGTGGAACGTCGAGCGGTATGTCGCGATCGTCGCGCTGGCGCTCGGGGCGCTGCTCCCGTACGTGGCGGTGGTCATCGCCAACGCGGGCCGGGAGAACGCCCCTTCGCTTCCTTCGACCTTTGTCCCGGCGCCGGTGCGGCCGGCGCTCGACGCCGCGCCCGTGGCGGGTTCCGCGGAATCCGGTCCGGAGGCCGACGGGGTGCGGCACACCGGGGAATCGGCATGAGCGACGGCAGATCGGCATAAGCACAGTTGAGGCCGCGCCGCACCCGGAGCTCGGGAAAACGACAGACCAATCATGAAGTTACGGTGCACCGCACCCCGGTCTGCGTGACATACTTCGTGAGCGCTCCGCATCCCCCGTCGGAGCGACAGACCGACGCCGGGCAGCTCCCCCCGTGGCTGCTCGGCGTCGCTTTTTCTCCGGTTTTCTCCGGTGGGGGTTGTCCGGGACGGCCGGTTCGCTCGGCCGTATGGGCGCTGGCCTAGGGTTGAGTCCGTGAACTCCCCAGATTCCGCGGCCGAGAGCGCTGCCGCCGCACCCATCTGTTCCGCCAAGGGCTGCCGGGCCGACGCCGTGTGGGTGCTGGCCTGGAACAACCCGAAGCTGCACACCCCGGAACGCCGTAAGACGTGGCTGGCCTGCGAGGAACACCGGGAGCATCTCTCCTCGTTCCTGGACGTCCGGGGCTTTCTCAAGGATGTCGTGACGCTGGCGGAATGGGAGTCCGAAGGACCGGGACCGGGTCGGTCCTAGCCACCGGACCGGGCCGGTCCCAGGGCCTGGTCGGCGGATCAGGTCCTAGGGGGTCTGTCCGACCCTGATCCGCCGGACAGGCACTAGCCGCCGATCGCCGACATCGGCCGGTCGGGCTGCAGGAAGGACGGGTCGTCCAGACCGGACCCGGCCTTCTTCCCCCACATCGCGAGCTTCCAGATCCGGGCGATCTCCTCGTCCGGCGCGTCGGAGCGCAGGGCGCCGCGCAGATCGGTCTCCTCGCGGGCGAACAGGCAGGTGCGCACCTGACCGTCGGCGGTGAGCCTGGTCCGGTCGCAGGCCCGGCAGAAGGGGCGTGTGACGGAGGCGATGACGCCCACCCGGTGGGGTCCGCCGTCGACGAGCCAGCGCTCGGCGGGGGCGGAGCCGCGCTCTGCGTCGCCCTCCTCGGCGAGGGTGAAGCGGGTGCGCAGCGACTGGAGTATGTCGCCTGCCGTGATCATGCCGTCACGCTTCCAGCCGTGCTGGGCGTCGAGCGGCATCTGCTCGATGAAGCGGAGCTCGTAGCCGTGCTCGACGGCCCAGGCGAGCAGGTCGGGGGCCTCGTCGTCGTTGAGTCCCGGCATCAGGACGGTGTTGACCTTGACCGGGGTGAGACCGGCGTCGCGGGCGGCTTCGAGGCCGGCCAGCACGTCGTGGTGACGGTCGCGCCGGGTGAGTGTCTTGAAGACGTCGGGGCGCAGGGTGTCCAGCGATACGTTGACCCGGTCCAGGCCGGCGGTCTTGAGTGCGGCCGCGGTGCGCTTGAGCCCTATGCCGTTGGTGGTGAGCGACATCCTGGGGCGCGGGGTCAGGGCGGCGCAGCGCTCGACGATGGAGACCAGCCCGGGGCGCAGGAGCGGCTCACCGCCGGTGAAGCGCACCTCGGTGATGCCCAGCCGGGTGACGGCGATGCGGACCAGGCGGACGATCTCGTCGTCGCTGAGCAGGTCGGGCTTGGCCAGCCACTGCAGGCCCTCTTCCGGCATACAGTACGTGCACCGCAGATTGCAGCGGTCGGTCAGTGACACGCGCAGGTCGGTGGCGACCCGGTCGTAGGTGTCGATGAGCATGTGGGCCCCCTCCCGCTGTTGCTTCCCGGCCGCCGTGTCCGGCTTTCCGGGCTGACTCCTCCGAGACTACGCGAGACCTGTGACATCGCAGGGGCCCGTATGACACGAGGTGCGGCACGGCCGCGTCGTAGGACTCTACGAACGGCCGTTGCCGCACCCGGTTCGTTCTCGCTCAGTGCGCTCCGACACCGGTGAGGGACTTGACCTCCAGCTCGGCGTACTTGCCCTTGTCCGGCTCCTCCTTCGAGAGGAGGGAGCCGATCCAGCCGAGCAGGAAGCCCAGCGGGATGGAGATGAGGCCCGGGTTCTCCAGCGGGAACCAGGCGAAGTCGACGCCCTTGAACATCGAGGTCTTCGGATTGCCGGAAACGACCGGGGAGAACAGCACGAGGATCACCGAGCTCGCGAGACCGCCGTAGATCGACCACAGGGCGCCCTGGGTGGTGAAGCGCTTCCAGAAGAGGCTGTAGAGGATCGTCGGCAGGTTGGCGGAGGCTGCTACGGCGAAGGCGAGCGCCACCAGTCCTGCGACGTTCATGTCGCGGGCGAAGGCTCCCAGGACGATCGCGACCGCGCCGATGAGGACGGTGGCCCAGCGCGCGGCCCGCATCTCCTCCTTCTCGGTGGCCTTCCCCTTGCGGATGACGTTGGCGTAGATGTCGTGCGCGAAGGAGGACGAGGACGCGAGGGTCAGCCCCGCGACGACGGCCAGGATGGTGGCGAAGGCGACGGCCGAGATGACGGCCAGCAGCACGGCGCCACCGGTGGAGCCCACACCGCCGAGGTATTCGGCGAGCTGCGGTGCGGCCGCGTTGCCGGCCGGGTTCTTCGCCTTGATCTCGTCCGGGCCGATGAGCGCCGCGGCGCCGAAGCCGAGCGCGATCGTCATCAGGTAGAAGGCGCCGATGATGCCGATGGCCCAGTTGACCGACTTACGGGCGGCCTTGGCGGTCGGCACCGTGTAGAAGCGGATCAGGATGTGCGGGAGACCGGCGGTGCCGAGGACCAGGGCGATGCCGAGGGAGAGGAAGTCCAGTTTGGAGGTGCCGGTGGCGCCGTACTTGAGTCCGGGCTCCAGGAACGCCCCTCCGTGGCCGCTCTTCGCGGCGGCCGTGCCCAGCAGGTCGGAGATGTTGAAGTCGAACTTCAGCAGCACCAGGAAGGTCATCAGGAGGGCACCGGCGATGAGCAGCACGGCCTTGACCATCTGGACCCAGGTGGTGCCCTTCATGCCACCGATCGTGACGTACACGATCATCAGTACGCCGACCAGCGCGACGATGAGGATCTTGCCCGCGTCGCTGGTGATGCCGAGCAGCAGGGAGACCAGGACGCCCGCGCCGGCCATCTGCGCCAGCAGGTAGAAGATCGACACGACGATGGTGGAGACGCCGGAGGCGGTGCGGACCGGGCGCTGCCGCATCCGGTAGGCGAGGACGTCGCCCATCGTGTAGCGGCCCGAGTTGCGCAGTGGTTCGGCGACCAGCAGCAGGGCCACCAGCCAGGCGACGAGGAAGCCGATGGAGTACAGGAAGCCGTCGTAACCGAAGAGGGCGATGGCTCCCGCGATCCCGAGGAACGAGGCCGCCGACATGTAGTCGCCGGAGACGGCGAGCCCGTTCTGGAACGCGGTGAACTGCCGTCCGCCCGCGTAGAAGTCGGCGGCGCTCTTGGTCTGCCGGCCGGCCCAGACGGTGATGCCCAGGGTCGCGGCGACGAACACCGCGAAGAGCGTGATGATCAGCGGCCGGTGCTCGGTGGTCGAGGAGGCGGCCAGCTGGAAGGCGGGGTGGGAGTGGTACGCGGCGCTCATGCGTCGGCCTCCATACGGGACTTGATGGCCTCGGCCTTCGGGTCCAGCTTCGCGGCCGCGTGGCGCGAGTAGAACCAGGCGATGAGGAATGTGGTGACGAACTGGGCGAGGCCGAACACGAAGGCCACGTTGATGTTGCCGTACACCTTGGTGCCCATGAGGCCGCCCGCGTAGTTGGACAGCAGCACGTACAGCAGGTACCAGAGGACGAAGGCGATGGTCAGCGGGAAGGCGAACGAACGGTACGAGCGGCGCAGTTCGCCGAACTCCGCGCTCTCCTGCGTCGCGATGAACGCCTCGGTCGTGGGTTCGGCAGGGTGGGTGGCCGTACTGACCTCGGGTGGCGGTGCATCGGTAGCCACGGAATCTCCTCGCGACGCGGGTGCGGTGGTGGTGGGGACGGTGGATTTCACTGGGGAACCTCGGTGTTCGGGGGATGGTGGTGCCTCTCCCCTGACAACGGCACGGAGAGCGCGGCGAAGCGGTTCACCGCGGGTTCACACTTCTCCAACTCGTCCCTTCGCACCCATCCGGTCGAACAAGGTGCCCCCAACTCATTGAATAGTGGGGCTGATCAGCGATAACTTCACTCGTCATGTACGCGACTGGGCACATCCTGTGTCCGGTCTACAGGCACGGATGATGTGGAGACCCCATGGCTCATCTGGGATCCAGACGGACGCGCGCACTGACGCTGCCCGTCGGATTGGCACTTACGGCCTCGCTCGGCTTCCTGCCGACAGGTGCCGCTTCTGCCGCACCGGTGGACGCGCAGCCCGCAGCGGCGGTCTCGACGAACGGTCCGAAGCTCTCGTATGTCGTCAACACGCGGAGCAATCACGGGACCGTCAAGCAGGTGAAGAAGGCGATAGCCGACGCCGGCGGCACGGTGGTGATCGCCTATGAGCAGATCGGCGTCATCGTCGTCGAGTCGCAGAACCCGGACTTCGCGAAGACGATCCGCCGGGCCAAGGCCGTCGATTCGGCCGGGGCCACCCGCACCAGCCCCATCGTTCCGCAGGCCACCACGGACATCGGGGTGGCGCAGCCGCTCACCGCCGAGCAGGCCCGGAGCGCGGCGGCGGAGGCGACGGCGGACCAGGATCCGATGGAGCCCCTCCAGTGGGATCTGCCCGCCATCAAGGCCGACCAGGCGCACCAGAAGACGCTGGGCAGCAGCAAGGTCACCGTCGCGGTCATCGACACGGGTGTCGACGACACCCACCCGGACCTGGCGCCGAACTTCAACCGCGGGGCCTCCGCAAGCTGTGTGTCCGGGGCGCCGGACACGACGGACGGCTCCTGGCGTCCGAAGACCGGTGAGAGCGACCACGGCACGCATGTCGCGGGCACCATCGCCGCCGCGAAGAACGGCATCGGGGTGACGGGTGTCGCGCCGGGCGTGAAGGTCGCCGGCATCAAGGTCGCGAACCCGGACGGCTTCTTCTACACCGAGTCGATCGTCTGCGGCTTCGTCTGGGCCGCCGAGCACGGCGTCGACGTCACCAACAACAGCTATTACACCGACCCGTGGATGTTCAACTGCAAGAACGACCTCGACCAGGGCGCCCTGGTCGAGGCCGTCGCCCGCGCCACCGGGTACGCGGAGCGCAAGGGCACGGTGAACATCGCCTCGGCCGGCAACAGCAAGTTCGACCTGGCCTCCGGCGCGATCGACGACACGACCAGCCCGAACGACACCACGGCCGTGACCCGGACGATCGACCCGCGCGAGTGCCTCGACATCCCGGCGATGCTGCCGGGCGTCGTGACCGTCTCGGCGACGGGTGCCAAGGGGCTGAAGTCCTCGTACTCGAACTACGGGAACGGCGTCATCGACGTCGCGGCTCCCGGCGGTGACTCGACGGTCTACCAGACGCCCGCCCCGCCCGCCACGAACGGTGCGATCCTGTCCACGCTGCCGGGCGGCAAGTACGGCTACAAGAACGGTACGTCGATGGCCTCCCCGCATGTCGCGGGTGTCGCGGCCCTGATCAAGTCGGGGCACCCGTACGCCTCGGCGGCCCAGGTGAAGGCGCTCCTGATGTCCGGGGCCGACGCCACCGCGTGCGGCGACCCGTACGACATCAACGGTGACGGCAAGATCGACGCCGTCTGCGAGGGCGACAAGAACCACAACGGCTTCTACGGGGCCGGTGTGGTGAACGCGCTGAACGCGGTCCGCCGGTAGGAGCCCGCCGGGACGTGCGATGTGGCGGGAGGGGCCGGGGCCTTCGGACGGCCCTCCCGCCGCCTCTTCCCGGTGGGTGGCACTCAGTGCCATAGTGCGGGGATGAGTCAAGCACGAATGTCCGGTACGGAGCAGGCCTGGGCGGCGCTCGGCGGTGCCCCCGCGCTTCTCGCGCACCTCAAAACGGGTGGCTCCGACGGGCTGCTGCCCGCGCGACTGCCCGTGATGGAACTGGCCCGCTCCGCCGTCGCGGTCTGCTCACTGGCCGCCGCCGAACTGGCCGCCCGCCGCACCGCGCGCCCCGTGCCGCAGGTCCGCGTCGACGACGGCGCGGTGGCCACGGCGTTCACCAGCGAGCGCCATCTGCGGATCGACGGGCGCGCGCCGACCAACTTCGCCCCGCTGTCCCGGTTCTGGCGCACGGCGGACGGCTGGGTCCGTACGCACGCCAACTACCCGCACCACCGGGCCCGGTTGCTCGCCACGCTGGAGCTACCCGCGGACACCTCGGACGACATCGCCGTGGCCGCCGTCGCCGCCTCGTTCGCGGAGCGCACGGGCAACGAGATCGAGCAGACGGTGTACGCGGCGGGCGGCCTGGCCGTCGCCGCCCGTACGCCGGCAACGTGGGCGGCCGACCCCCGGGGCGCCGCCGTAGCGGGCACGCCGCTGGTGACCAGGGAACGTATCGACAGCGCGCCCGTCCGCCGGACGACGCCGCTCACCGGCGAGCCGCTGCTGCCCGCCGCCGGGGTGCGCGTCCTGGACCTCACCCGGGTCATCGCGGGGCCCGTCGCCACCCGTACGCTCGCGCTGCTCGGCGCGGACGTCCTGCGGATCGACGCCCCGCAGCTCCCGGAGAGCCAGGACGCGCACAGCGACACCGGTTTCGGGAAACGGTCGGTGGACCTGGATCTCGGCAGCCGCTCCGGCGCGGCCGCCTTCGACGAACTGCTGGCCGGCGCGGACGTGGTCGTCACCGGCTACCGGCCCGGGGCCGTCGAGCGGTTCGGCCTGACTTCGCAGGCCCTGGCCGCGCGCAGGCCGGGGCTGGTGATCGGGCGGCTCTCGGCCTGGGGGCACGGCCCGTGGGCGCAGCAGCGCGGCTTCGACAGTCTGGTGCAGGTGGCCACCGGCATCGCCTCGGTCGAGGCCACGGCCGGGGCGGAGCACCCGCCCGGTGCGCTGCCCGCCCAGGCGCTCGACCACGGCACGGGCTATCTGCTGGCCGCCGCCGTGCTGCGCGCCCTGACCGAGCAGCACGACAAGGGCGGCTCCCGGCTGGCCACGCTCTCGCTCGCCCGTACCGCCGCCTGGCTCCTCGACGAGCTGCCCGCCGGCCGGGAGGACGAAGCCGCGGGTTCGTCGTACGACCCGGAGAAGTGGCTCACGGAGACGGACAGCCCGCTGGGACGGCTGCGTCATGCCCTGCCGCCGGTCGCCTTCGACGGCTCCCCCGCCGACTGGTCGCGTCCGCCCGGCCGGCTGGGGGCGGACGCGGCCGCCTGGCTCACGGCTCGATAAGTACCTTCGTGCGCCCGCCGGATGCGAGCGCTCCGACGGTCAGCAGGAACTGCGCGGCGATGTAGGTGAGCATGACCCAGAAGTCGGGGGCGGGCAGCTGCGGCCAGTCGGCGATGCCGGTGGCGATGAGCGCGTCGGAGAGGAGGAAGAGCGCCCCTCCGACGGCCGCGTACCGGCCGAGGGTGCCGGCGCGGTACGCCATCGCCGTGAGCAGCAGGCTGTAGCCGGTCATCGGGATCCGCAGGTCCGCCGGCAGGTCGCTCCAGAGCAGTGCGACGAAGACGGCCAGGACGGCCGCGTACCCGGCCCCGGCGAGCAGTGGGCGACGGGCACGTCCGAAGAGCCACAGGTAGCAGACGTGACCCGCGGCGAAGGAACCCATCCCGACGAGGAAGGCGGCGTCGGAGTCGGGCAGCAGCAGCGTGTCACCGCCCCAGCCGAACAGGAGCGCCGCGATGAGCAGCCGGGGGCCGCGCCGAGCGGCGGCGTACCCGGCCAGCAGCGGCATCAGCAGGGGCTTGGCGAGGAGGTGGGCGACCGGGACGTCGGTGAGGACGCCGACGAGGTCGACGGCGGAGGCCACGAGAAAGGCGATGAGCAGCGGGCGTACGAGACGTTCCCGCCGGTCCGTTGCGGCGTCGGCGCTCCCGACGGCGTCGGCGCTCATCCGGTGCGCTCCCGGGCGGGGACGGCCGTACGGGCGACCGCTCCGGTGGGCTGCCAGCCGGGCCCGCGGAAGATCCGTCCGGCTCGCTCGCTCCAACTACCCGCCGCGCGCACGTCGCGGGCGATCGCGGCGTACTCGTGGGTGGCGACGCGCAGCGGGTTGAACGTGTCGATGTTCTTGGTGAGGCCGAACACGGGCCGCTCCGTCTCGGCGGTGAAGGACCCGAAGAGCCGGTCCCAGACGATCAGGATGCCGCCGAAGTTCCGGTCCAGGTAGCCGCCCTGCGACGCGTGGTGCACCCGGTGGTGGGAGGGCGTGTTCAGTACGTACTCGAAGGGTGCGGGAAGCTTGTCGATGCGCTCCGTGTGCACCCAGAACTGGTAGACGAGGTTCGCCGACGAACAGAACGCGAGCGCGGCCGGATGGACACCGCAGGCGATGAGCGGCAGGTAGAAGGGCCAGACGGTCAGTGACGTCCAGGGCTGGCGCAGCGCGGTGGACAGGTTGAACTTCCGGCTGGAGTGGTGGACCACGTGGCACGCCCAGAGGATCCGGATCACGTGGTGGCCGCGGTGGGACCAGTAGTAGAAGAAGTCCTGCGCGAGCAGCATCAGCAGGACCGTCCACCACAGCACGGGGACACGGAGCGGCGTCAACTCGTAGACGGCGGTGTAGATCGCGACGATGGGCACTTTCCACAGCAGGTCGAAGACCAGGCTGCCGAGCCCCATGGTGATGCTGGTGGCGGCGTCCTTCGTCTCGTACCCGGCGGCTTCCTCATCGGGATGGAAGTGATGGAGGGCCATTTCGAGAACAGTGAGCAGGACGAAGGCTGGTATGGACCAGAGCACGACATCGGGCAGGTTCGGCGGCATGGGAGCACCGTAGAGCCGTGGATCGGCCCCGCACCAGACGTTGTTACCAACAAGTATGCAAGACGTGGTGTCAGCAGTCTTTGGTGACTTCCGCCAACGCGGGCGTCGCGCGATCCTTGTACCGGAGCTTCCGAGGGCGAGTAACCGCCGTGCTGGGTAAGGAATTTTCCGCCCCCGGACCGCCCGAAAGGGTTCATACGCGCCTCACCCATGGGGACCCGTCACATGGAACCACCGAGGCACCCAGGCACACTCTGCATGGTGTAGTCCCTCTGACAATCCCCTGACAAAAGGATGATCCACGCATGATCACGCTCACCAAGGAAGACGGCCCGGCAGACCTGGACGGAGTGACCCATCTGTCCATCGGCGTGTCCTGGGACCCGACGGCCGGCAGCAGCGGCGGTGTCATGGGCCTGCTCCGCCGCAAGGCCGGAACGGACCTCGACCTGATCGCCATCGCCACGCAGGGCGGGGACCCGGTGCGCCTGGCCGGCCTCGACTCGCTGGACCCCATGGGCAACGGCTCCCTGGTACACAGCGGCGACAATCAGACCGGGCGCGGGGACGGCGACGACGAGACCGTCACGGTCGAGTTCGCGCGCATCCCGAGCAACATCACGTCGATCGTGTTCGTCGCTGCCGCCTTCAAGAAGGGCAGCTCCTTCCAGAAGGCCCGCAACATCAGTTTCAAGGTCTACGACGCGACCGGGGGAAGCTCACAGCAGGTCGCCGACATATGGCCCAGCCTGCTCACCCAGGACAACGGCTGCGCGGTGGCCAAGGCCGTGCGGGTCGGCGGCACGTGGAAGCTCGAAGTGATCAATGTGACGGGGAAGATCAAGCAGGGTGACGAGCATGCCCTGATGCGCTTCGCCGTCAGTAAGTAGTAGACGGTCGCCGAAGGGGCCGACATGGCCGCGGAAACGTTCCCGGCGCCGGAGCACACCTTCTGAGCGGAGGTCCGGGCGGAATGGACGGGCGAGAGGGCCGGAAGGCCGTTCGCCCGTCCACGTTCCCTCACGAGTCGGCGCGGCGTCGAGGCCGGCCATGCGCGCGTGAGGTCCAAGACGCGTGGCGCATCCGTCAGCCGCGCCCGCGCGTGCGGATACGGCTCGACCTCGTCGGCCGGGAGAGGGCGAGGACGCGTCCGGCGGGAGCAGCGGGGTGAAAAAGGGCTGAGGGGCGCACTCTGCCCGTGCTTACATGGGCGCCATGGTGTCTGCCGAGCGCTTGCTCGCCTTCGCGGCTATGTCGTTCCTGTTGATCGTGATCCCCGGGCCCAGTGTGTTGTTCGTGATCGGGCGGGCGTTGGCGCAGGGGCGGCGCGCCGCGCTGACCACGGTCCTGGGGAACACATTGGGCGCCTATGTGCTCATCGTGACCGTGGCCCTTGGGGTCGGGTCGATCGTGGAACGCTCCGTCCTTGTCTTCACGGTACTGAAACTGGCCGGTGCTGCCTACCTGGTGTATCTGGGTGTCAAGGCATGGCGGCAGCGGGGCTCGCTGCAGTCCGCGTTCACTGCTGACAAGGCCGCGCAGAGCGGCCTGCGCACGTTGCGGGAGGGGTTCGCCGTCGGTGTGGCCAACCCCAAGACCATTGTGTTCTTCGCCGCCGTGCTGCCGCAGTTCGTCGACCGCGCCCAGGGACACGTCGTGGTTCAGATGCTGTTGCTCGGGCTCGTCTTCAACGTCATCGCATTGGCCTCTGACAGTCTGTGGGGACTGATCGCGGCAACCGGACGGGACTGGTTCGCCCGCTCCCCTCAGCGGCTGTCTCTGGTCGGAGGAGTCGGCGGGCTTGCGTTGATCGGCCTCGGTGTCACCGTCGCCGCGACGGGACGCAAGGACTGATCCCGCACCGGAGAGGCGACGAGGGTCAGCCGGCCCCTCGGGCAACAGGGCCATGGACTGCTGATCCGGCCGAGATCTTCAGCGCCCTCCTAGACCCCCACCGCCCTCAGCAACTCCCCTGCCACATACGTGACCGCCATCGCCAGCGCTCCCCCGCACATGTTCCGCAGCACCGCGGGCCCCACCATCGCCTCGCCCAGGCGGGCGCTCCACCAGCCCGTCACTGCCAGCGCCGCCAGCACCGACAGCACGGTCACGAGCAGCCGCAGCGACGCCGGGGGCAGCACGATCGCGAGCAGCGGCAGCAGCGCGCCGACCGTGAACGCCAGGAAGCTCGCTGCCGCCGCGTGCCAAGGGTTCGTCAGCTCGTCCGGGTTGATGCCCAGCTCGACCACCGCGTGGGCGCGCAGCGCATCGCGTTCGGTGAGCTGGACGGCGGCCTCGCGGGCGACCTCGCGGCTCAGGCCCTTGCCCTCCAACAGGCCGGTCAGCTCGATGAGTTCCGCCTCGGGTGCCTCCTTGAGCTCCCGTCTCTCCGTCGCCAGTGCGGCCCTCTCCGAATCGCGCTGGGTGGAGACCGATACGTACTCGCCCACCGCCATCGACATGGATCCGGCCAGCAGTCCGGCCAGCCCTGCGGTGAGCAGGGTGCCGCGGTCGGCGGTGGCTCCGGCCACGCCGACGACGAGGCCGGCGGTGGAGACCACACCGTCGTTGGCGCCGAGGACCGCGGCACGCAGCCAGTTCAGCCGCGTGCCGAGTCCGTTGCCGTGCGGTTCGTCATGCGCCTGGGTATCCGTCACCCGGGGATGGTCTCACCCCGCCCCGTCACCAGACGCGTACCGACCCGCCCGGCGCGAAGGCGGGGCTGGTCGCGTCGGCCGGGGTCTCCTTGAGGGGTTCGGCGATCTCGTCCACCGTCGGTCCGACGGTCGCGGCGATACGGTCCAGGGCGGCCAGGTCGAATCCGTAGACGCGTGCGGCGTTGCCGCCGGCCATCGCCGCGATCTCCTCGGACGGCAGGCCCGCGTACGCGATCCGCAGGCCCTCCCGCGAGTACGGGGCGGTGCCCTCGTCGTGCGGGTAGTCGCTGCCCCACATGATCTTGTCGAGCCCGATCCGGTCGCGCAGCGACACCTCGTGGGGCCGCATGAAGCTGGCGCCGACGTAGCAGTTGTCGCGCCAGACCTCGCCGGGGCTCGCACCCATCGAACCGGCGAGCCCGGCACCGAACTTGGACTCGGCGGTAGCCGCCCGGGCGGAGGCCGCCACCAGCCGTCCGTGGTAGTAGTCCAGCATCTCGACGACACCGGGGATCCAGCCGGAACCCTGTTCGGTGAGGACGAGTCTGAGTCCGGGATGGCGGCGGAACGCACCGCCGAAGATCAGGTGCCACAGCGCCCGGTGCGAGAACCAGGTCGTCTCCACCATGAAGACGGCCCGGGCCGCCGGTTCGTCGCCGAGCGGCGGGGAGGCCGATCCGCCGTGGTGGTTCACCGGTACGTCCAGCTCTTCGCAGACCGCCCACAACGGGTCGTACGCCCGGGAGTAGAGCTCCGGAACGCCGGAACCGGGCGGGGCGCCGGGCAGCAGGACGCCGCCGGTCAGGCCCGCTTCCTTGGTACGGCGGACCTCGCGGGCGGCCTCCACCGGATCATTGAGGAGGATCTGCGCGACGCCCGCGCGCCGGCCCGGCAGCTGCGCGCAGAAGTCGGCGAGCCAGCGGTTGTGGGCGCGCAGGCCGGCCCAGCGCTGCTCGTACTCCGCCCGCGACGGTGCGGGCGCCATCAGGGAGGCGGAGGGGAAGAAGGGCGGGATGGTGTTGGGGAAGACGACCTCCGCGACGATGCCGTCCGCCTCCAGTTCCGCGGCACGGCGCGCGGAGTTCCAGTTCCGGTCGGCTGTGTCGGCGAGGAGGTCCTCGTAGGGGTTGACGTAGGCCGCCGCCCACGCGTCGAAGTCGTCGCGGTACTTCGTCTCCAGGTACGGCCGGTAGTCGAGGAGATCGGCTCCGGCGTGGCAGTCGGCGGAGATGACGGTGTAGCGGTTCGCGTGGCGGTCCATGTCGCCCTCCGCGTGCCGGTCCGTGTCGCGGTCCATGTGCGGGTTCATCACGAGGCTCCCAGGACCGGGAAGTCGTGGCCGGTCAGCCAGTGCCGGCCCACGTCGCGCGACCTGGCCCAGGACGCCTCGACCGCCGTCTGGTCGGCACTCTGGCCCAGGTCCTGCGGTGTCGGCCCGATGCGTTCGGCGATCGGGGCGAGCTTCGCCGTGTCGAAGCCGAAGACGTCAGCGGCGGCGAGGCCCAGCATCCGGCGGGTCTCGGCCACCGGGATGTCGTGGAAGGTGTCGCGCAGCCAGTTCGCGGTGTTCGGCCAGGTGCCTTCGGGGTGCGGGAAGTCGCTGCCCCACAGGATGTTGTCGACGCCGATCTCGTACCGCTGAGCGAGTTCGCGGCGTTTGGTGTTGGTGGCGCAGATGAAGACCTGGCGGTCGAGGTACTCGTGCGGAGGGCGTTTCAGTTCGGCGAAGGGGGAGAGTTTCTTTCCGCCGTGGGCGCCGAGGTAGAGCCGGTCCATGAACCAGAGGAGGTTCGGCAGCCACCAGCAGCCGGACTCGGCGACGCCGAACCTCAGCCCGGGGTGGCGTTCGAACGCGCCCGACCAGAGCAGGAACCAGAGCGGCCGGGACGGCCACCAGGTGACCTCGGAGACGTAGATCCCGAGGTGGTCGCCGTACTCGTGGCGCGGGGCCGCACCGGAGTGGGTGACGACCGGCATGGCTGTCTCCGCGGCGGCCGCCCACACGGGGTCGTAGCGGCGGTCGTGGTACGGGGCCTTGTCCACCCACATGGAGGGAATCATCAGCGCGCCGAGTCCGGACTCCTTCGCCCGGTGGATCTCCGCGACGACCCGGTCGACCTCGCCGGTGACCGGCAACAGGGCAACCCCGCAGTGGCGTTCGGGGTTCTGCGCGACGAAGTCGGCGAGCCAGCGGTTGTGGGCCTGCGCGCCGGCCATGCCCAGTTCCGGGTCCTGGTCGCCGGAGAGCCCGAGGCCCACGCCGAAGGGGGCGGCGGTCCGGCTGTCGACGGCGTCCGCGTCGGGGAAGACGACCTCGGCCGCCACCCCGTCACCATCGAGCTCCTTGAGACGCTGTGCCGCGTCCCAACCGCCTTTCAGGCCCTCCTCGTTGTCGTGGAACCACTTGTCGGCGAAGGCCTCGTTGCGCACGCCGAGTCGGGTCATCTCCGCACGGCGGCGGTCGCGTCCGGCGAGGAACTCGTCGAACTCCCGGTGGAAGCGGGCGTCGAGATAGGGCCGGTACTCCTCGGTGGGCAGCCCGGCGTGGCAGTCGGAGGAGATGATCAGGTACGGGGCGTCGGTCATCGCTCGCTCCTCAGTCGAGTATGAAGCTCTCCAGGTACGACGGTTCGGCCCGGTCGAGCATCGACTGCGACCTGGCACGGATCTGGCGGTCGCTGTGCTCGCTCTCCGGCAGCATCCAGAAGCGGTCGGCGCGTATCCCGGCGACGACGGTCTCGGCGACCTCCTCCACGGGGGTGAACTCCACCTCGTGGCCCGCCGCCCGCATGGCGGACTCCCACTGGTCGAGGCTGCGGTACGGGGTCCTGCGCGGTCGCTCCTTGGCGTACCGCGCGGGTCGGTTGCGGTGCGACTCCCACAGTCCGGTACGGAGCATGTGCGGCCCGGGGAAGAGGACGGAGGCGCCGACCGCCGCGCGCTCGGCCTTCAGGTGCGCGTACAGGGACTCGGTCATCGTGACGACGGCTGCCTTGGTGACCGCGTACACGGAGGCGGTCGGCAGCGGGGCGATCCCGCCGTCGCCGGACGAGGTGTTGACGACATGGCCGGGGCCGCCGTCCGCGATCATGCGCGGCACGAACGCCTGGATGCCGTGGAAGACGCCCCACACATTGACGGCGAAGGCCCACTGCCAGTCGTTCGGCTCGTGCTCCCACATGCGGCCCTCGGCCCCGGAGCCGACACCGGCGTTGTTGCACAGCACATGCACGGCGCCGAAGGTGTCGTACGCGGCTTCGGCCAGGGCCCGTACGGAGTCGCGTTCACTCACGTCGACGACGTGCGCCAGCACCCGCGCACCGTCCTCGCGCAATCCGCCCGCCGCCTTGTCGAGCGCGCCCTCCTCCACATCGGCGAGGACGACCTTCAGCCCCTCGGCCGCGAACCTGTGCGCCATCGCGAGGCCGATGCCGCTCGCCGCGCCGGTGACGACGGCGACCTGCCCCTCCTCCAGCCTCATCGGACGCTCCCCTCCGGCGGGCCGTCATGGATCTGCTGCGGGTCGTCGTAGCGCTGGTGGATGTACGGCAGCAGCGCCTCGGCGCTCACCCGCTCCACGGCCCTGCCCCGCTGATCGCTGGTCTTCTCGCCGATGGTGAGGTCGACGAGCCGGCGTACGGGGAGGTCGGCGACCGGGTCGTACACCGACTCGCGCAGCAGCACGTCGCCCGCGACGCGTTCCAGCCGGCGGACCTTCTCGTGGCGGGTGCAGTGGATCAGCACCGGGTCGGAGTCGAAGCCCTCGCCGTCCACGGCGGGCAGGAACTTGAAGTAGAAGTCGAGCTTGTCGGCCGGTTCGGGCAGCGGGAGCGGTCCGCTCACCGCGCCGCGCACCTCGACGAACGCGATGCCGTGCCGGGCCAGCGCGGCCCGGACGACGAGACCGTCGCGTTCGACGGTCACCTCGCCGAGCTTCTTCGGTTCGCCGAACACCTCGCGACCGCCGATCAGCGCCCGTTCATGGGTCATCGGCATGACGAGCGGATACCAGCCCTCGTGCCCGTCGTGGACGGCGGCGACCGCGACGGAGCCGGCACCGAGCGGGTAGCCGGGGAGTTCCACCGTGCTGATGTTGGCCCGGACGAGCGGGCGTTGTGCGGGTTCGAGGGGCGGCGGCAGGACGGCCGCCACCGCGTCGGGGTCGCTCTCCCAGAGGGCCACCACGCCGGTGGACCAGATGTCGGGGAGCGTGGAGCGGGCCGCGCGGGCCGCCGCGAACTCGGCCCCGGTGCGCGCGCCGTACCGTACACGTGCCATGGACGTACCACCCTTCTCGGTTGTCCGATGCCCGGGTTCTGTAACACAGTTACACCCATGCGAATGAAGGGTGAATAGGCGTGCACGTAACGGAGTTCGAAGAGCTGGGAGCACTGTGGCCCGATCGTCGCTGACCCGCGAAGAGGTACTGGACACCGCCACCGTCCTGGTGAAGCGGCACGGCCCGCAGGCCCTCACCATGCGCGGACTCGCCGCCGAACTGGGCACCGCGGTCACGTCGATCTACTGGCACGTCGGCAATCGCGAATCGCTGCTGGACGCCCTCGTCGAGCGCACCGTGCGGGAGATGGGCACCCTCCGCCCGGCCGGCCGGACCCCGGCGGCCCGGATCGTCTCCGTCGCCCGCGGGCTGCGCCGCGAACTGCGGGCCCGGCCGCATCTGATCGCGATGGTCCACGAACGGGGGCTCACCGAGCGGATGTTCCTCCCAGCACAGCGGGCCCTCGTCCACGAGGTGCACGCCGCGGGGCTGCGCGGGGCGCGGGCCGCGGCAGCTGTGCGGGCGGTGCAGTTCCAGACCGTCGGCTTCCTGCTCGTCGAACGCAATCGGGAGCGGTCCCCCGTCCAGTCCCCCGGCGAGGGCGATCTGTGGGCCGCGTCCACCGCGGACGGCGACCCGGCACTGGCCCGCGCGCTGGCCCGGCCCGCCGATCCGGACCGGCTGTTCGCGGACTCCGTGCGGGCCCTGGTGGAGGGTCTGCTGGCCGGTCCCGTTCCACGGACACCCGGGCGGGAGACGGCCGAATAGGAGACTGTCGGCGGCGGCCCGTATTCTCTGTGACCATGCTCGACGACCGCCAGACCGCAGCACCATGGCCGACCGCCTACCCGCAGGGGTACGCGGTCGTCGACGTGGAGACCACCGGACTCGCACGGGACGACCGGATAGTGTCCGCGGCCGTCTACCGCCTGGACGCGCAGGGCAATGTCGAGGACCACTGGTACACCCTCGTCAATCCGCAGCGTGATCCCGGTCCGGTCTGGATCCACGGGCTGACCAGCGAGGTCCTGGACGGCGCTCCGCTCTTCCCGGAGGTCGCCGCCCAACTGTCCGAGCGGCTCGCGGACCGCGTGCTCGTCGCGCACAACGCGGCCTTCGACTGGTCGATGCTGGCCCGGGAGTACGCACGGGCCTCGGTCACCGCCCCCGTCGAGCAGCGGCTGTGCACCATCGCACTCTCCAAGGAGCTGCGGCTGCCGCTGCCCAACCACAAGCTGGAGTCGCTGGCCGCGCACTTCGGAGTCGTGCAGCAGCGCGCCCACCACGCGCTGGACGACGCCCGGGTGCTGGCCGAGGCGTTCCGGCCGAGTCTGCACGCGGCGGCGCGGGGCGGGGTGCGGCTGCCGCTGCTGGAGTGCCGGCCGCTGACCGAGTGGTCGGACTCCCCGGTCACCCCGCGGATCGGCTACCAACCCTCGTACGGTCAGGGCAGCTGGCGTCCCTCGCGCAAGCGTCCGGCCTGCCCATATCCGAACCCCGGGCGGTACGAGAAGGACAAACCTCTCATGCAGGGCATGCGGGTGGCGTTCTCCGGGGACACTTCCATCGACCGCGAGCTGCTGGAGGACCGGGCCCTGGAGGCCGGGCTGCACGTGGCGACCAGCGTGTCCCGGCTGACCAGCCTGCTCGTCACCAATGATCCGGACGCGGCGACGTCGAAGACGGTGAAGGCGAAGTCGTTCGGGACACCGATCCTGGACGAGAGTGCGTTCACCCATTTGTTGCGCGATGTGGCACCGGCGGCGGCGCAGCCGGCCGCGCGGTCATCGGAGTGAACCGGGGGCGACTCGCCCGGCCGCCGCTCGCCCGCCGCCGCTCCGGCGTCCCACCCTGTGGCGCATGGCACGTTGCGAGGTTTGCGGAAACGACTACGGCATGTCCTTCGAGGTGCACGCGCAGGGCGCGGTGCACGTCTTCGACTGCTTCTCCTGCGCCATTCACCGCATGGCGCCCATCTGCGAGCACTGCCGGGTCCAGATCATCGGCCAGGGCGTCGAGGTCGACGGTCACTGGTTCTGCGGCGGTCACTGCGCCCGCGCCGAGGGGAAGGTGGGCATCATCGACAAAGTCTGAGTACCGGCCGCCGCCGCGTCCCCTTCCCCCACCCCTCCGCGATGCACCCCATGACGCAGTTGTACCGTCATGGGGTGTACCGCTTCCTGTTGACCCGGCAGTGGCTGATCCTCGCCCTCCTCTCCCTCGTACTGATTCCCACGATGGTCGAGCTGGGCTTCTGGCAGCTGCACCGGCATGAGCACAAGGTCGCGCAGAACTCCCTGATCTCCCGCAACCTCAAGGCGAAACCGGTTCCGGTCGCCTCGCTCACCTCGCCGGGCCACACGGTCCCGCGCTCCGATTACTGGCGCGCGGTGACGGCCACGGGTACGTACGACACCGCGCACGAGGTGGTCGTACGCCGCAGGACCTCCACCGACGGCCGGATCGGCGTCCATGTACTGATCCCGCTCGACCTCAAGGGCGGCGGCACGGTCCTGGTCAACCGCGGCTGGGTGCCCTCTGCCGACAGCCAGCGCGCGTTCCCCGACGTACCGGCCGTACCCAAGGGCGAAGTGACCGTGACCGGGCGGCTCAAGGCCGACGAGACGACCGGCACCAGCGGCATCAAGGACATTTCGGACCTGCCGGACCGCCAGGTAATGCTGATCAACAGCGCTCAGGAGGCCAAGCGACTCTCCCGGCCGGTGCTCGGCGGCTACATCGAGCAGACCGGACCCGAGCCGTCCGGCGACTCCCCGGAACTGATTGCCGCCCCCGACGACGGCTCGATCGGCCCGCACATGGCGTACGCCGTGCAGTGGTGGCTGTTCGCCGCCGGGGTCCCGGTGGGCTTCGTGGTCCTTGCCCGCCGGGAGAAGCGCGACCGGGTCGAGGCCGCGGCCAAGGCCGCCGCCGGGGAACAGGACGCTTCCGAGCCGAAGACGCCGGAGCAGCCGGGACAGCCGGAGAAGCCGGAGCCCGCGACGGCCTGACGCCGTCTCCGGCGGGGTGCGGGGCGGCCTCGGCGTGTCGGCGTACCGAGGTGACCCCTGCTTCTCGTGGGACTGGACTGCTTAACGAGGCCCAGGTTCGGGAACACGCCAGACGTGACCCCACGCATCGAGGACTACGCCCTCATCGGTGATCTACAGACAGCCGCCCTGGTCGGCAGGAACGGTTCTGTCGACTGGCTCTGTCTGCCCCGCTTCGACTCGGGCGCCTGTTTCGCCGCCCTGCTCGGCGACGAGGACAACGGCCACTGGCGGATCGCCCCGAAGGGCGCCGACGCCTGTACCCGGCGCGACTATGCGGGTGACTCCCTCGTCCTGGAGACGTACTGGGAGACCCGTACCGGCACGGTCAAGGTCATCGACTTCATGCCACAGCGCGACCGGGAACCCGATGTCATGCGGATCATCGAGGGTGTCAGCGGCACGGTCGAGATGAGCTCCGTGATCCGGCTGCGCTTCGACTTCGGCTCGATCGTGCCGTGGATGCGCCGCTCGCAGGGGCACCGGGTGGCGGTCGCCGGGCCGGACTCGGCCTGGCTGCGCAGCGAGCCACCGGTCAAGACCTGGGGCCAGCAGTTCTCCACCTGCTCCTCGTTCACCGTCTCCGCGGGCGAGCAGGTGGCGTTCGTCCTGACCTGGCACCCCTCTCACTCGCCCCGCCCCGAACTCGTCGATCCGTTCGAGGCGCTGGCGAACACCCTGGCCGACTGGGCCGCCTGGTCCGCCCGGTGCAGGTACCGGGGCCCGTACCGGGAGGCGGTGATCCGCTCGCTGATCACGCTGAAGGCGCTCACCTTCGGCCCGACCGGCGGCATCGTGGCGGCGCCCACCACCTCGCTGCCCGAGGAGATCGGCGGCGTACGGAACTGGGACTACCGCTTCTGCTGGCTGCGCGACTCCACGCTGACCCTCGGCGCGCTCATCTCGGCCGGCTATCTGGAGGAGGCGGCCGCCTGGCGGGACTGGCTGCTGCGGGCCGTCGCCGGGAATCCGGCCGATCTGCAGATCATGTACGGCCTGGCGGGCGAGCGCAGGCTGCCCGAGGCGGAGCTGCCGTGGCTGCGCGGATACGACAGCTCCGGCCCGGTCCGGATCGGCAACGCCGCGGTCCGCCAGCGTCAGCTCGATGTGTACGGGGAGGTCATCGACTCGTTGCGGCTCGCGCGGGAGGCGGGCCTGAACGACAAGCCGCACGCCTGGAATGTGCAGCTCAGCCTGCTCGGCTTCCTGGAATCCACCTGGCGCGAGCCGGACGAGGGACTGTGGGAGATCCGCGGCCAGCGCCGCCACTTCGTGCACTCCAAGGTGATGGCCTGGGTCGCCGCCGACCGTGCCGTGAGCACCCTGGAGAAGAACCCTTCGCTGCCCGGCGACGCGGACCGGTGGCGGGCGATGCGGGACGCCGTGCACCGGGAGGTGTGCGAGAAGGGATACGACCCGGTACGGAACACCTTCACGCAGTCCTACGGCTCCCGGAACCTGGACGCCGCGACACTGCTGATCCCCCGGACCGGATTCCTGCCGCCGGACGACCCCCGGGTGATCGGGACGGTCGACGCGGTCCGGGAGGAGCTGGGCAGCGGCTGCCTGGTCCGCCGCTACAGCACGGACGGCAACTCGATCGACGGGCTGCCCGGCAGCGAAGGCGCCTTTCTGGCGTGCTCGTTCTGGCTGGCCGACGCCCTGCACCTGACGGGGCGCACCGAGGCGGCCCGAGACCTCTTCGAGGAGCTGCTGGCGCTCCGTAACGATGTGGGGCTGCTGGCCGAGGAGTACGACACCGTCGGGCGCCGACAGCTCGGCAACTTCCCGCAGGCGTTCAGCCACATCGGACTGGTGGGCACGGCCATGGCCCTGGCCGGGGAGGACACGCTGGAGGCCGAGGCGGCAGGATAGGGCCCATGGATCTTGGACTGAAGGACCGCGTGTACATCGTCACCGGAGCGACCCGGGGGCTGGGCAACGCCTCGGCCCGGGCGCTGGCCGAGGACGGGGCGCGGGTGATCATCACCGGGCGGGACGAGAAGCGCGCCGAGGCGGCCGCCGCCGAACTGGGGCCGGACGCCGTCGGCCTCGCCGCCGACAATGCCGACCCCGCCGCCGCTCAGCGTCTGGTCGAGAGCGCGCACGAGCGGTTCGGGCGGCTCGACGGCATTCTCATCAGCGTCGGCGGGCCGGCGCCCGGCTTCCTCGCCGACAACACCGACGAGCAGTGGCAGTCGGCCTTCGATTCGGTGTTCCTGGGTGCGGTACGTCTCGCCAGGGCCGCGGCGGCCGCGCTCGGCGAGGGCGGGGTCATCGGTTTCGTGCTCTCCGGCTCCGTGTACGAGCCGATCGCCGGGCTCACGATCTCCAACGGGCTGCGCCCCGGCCTGGCCGGCTTCGCCAAGTCCCTGGCCGACGAGCTCGGCCCCCGGGGGATCCGGGTGGTGGGCGTGCTGCCGGGCCGGATCGACACGGACCGGGTACGTGAGCTGGATACGCTCTCGGGCGACGCGGAAGCCTCCCGCGCGGCCGGCGAGGCACGTATCCCGCTGCGGCGGTACGGCACGCCGGAGGAGTTCGGCCGGACCGCCGCGTTCCTGCTCTCGCCGGCGGCGTCGTATCTGACGGGCGTCATGCTGCCGATCGACGGCGGCTACCGGCACGGCTTCTGAACCCGCGCCTTCGGACCGGACCGACTACCGGCCCGGTGCCATCCCGAGCCGGACCGACTCCCGGGGCCGGTTCCATCCCCAGCCGGACCGACTCCCGGGCCGGTTCCATCCCGAACCGGACCGGTCTCCGAAGCGGCCCGGCTTCTTCGTTCCGTACCGTCGGACGGGCGGGCCGTTCAAGCCTGTCCGGCGGTACGTCAACTCACCCTTTCCGCACGGTGTTTGACCGCCCGCAGTCGCACCTCGGCCGGCAGCTCGGTCAGCCCCGCCGAATCCCGCGCATGCGCCAGCGCCTCGTCGGTGAGGCGGCCGAGCGCCTCGTCCGGCGTCGCGTGCGGTTCCATCAGCAGGCGGATCCTGGCATGCGGCGCACTGCGCCGGCCGGTCAGCGTGACCTGGGCTCGGGCCACCCCGTCCAAGGCCCCCGCCTCCTGGCCGAGCACCCCTTCCAGGGCCCGGCCCCGCAGCAGCGCGCCCTCGCCGTCGCCGCTGTCCACCAGCACCTCGGCGAGGCGGGCCCGGCGCAGTTGGGCCAGCAGCCACCACAGGGCGAGGACGACCACGACGGCGAGGACCGCGATCACCGTCGGCCACCACCAGCCCTCGCCGCGCCAGCGGTCCCGGTCGGCCTGACTGAGGAGCACATCGCCCTTGCCGTACCAGGGCCACCAGGACGGCACGGAGAGGCCGAGTCCCGCGGCGAGCACCGCGCCGCCGACGCAGATCAGTACCAGCCCGGCCAGGCCGAGCAGCACCCGGTTGACGGTCCTGAGCAACGGGCTCACCCCTTCTTCGCCGGACGGCGGACCTGCACGGACAGGCTGGGCGGCCTGGCCAGCCCCAGTTCCCTGACGGCGGTGGCGAGCACGGTGTCCAGATCGGCCCGCACGTCGTCGAGTTCGCGGAAGTGCGACACCGCGCGCACCCCGGCCCTGCCCCGGCCCATCCGGACCCGTACCGACTGCACGCCGGACACCTCGACGGCCCGGTCGCGCAGGACCAGCGCCGCCGCGGTGCGGTCGAGACCGGCGCGTACGCCGGGACGGTCGCAGCGCATCGGCAGCAGGTCTCGGAGTCCGGGGGTGACGGCGAGCACGAGCAGCCACAGGCCGATCACCACGGCGACCGCCGCGCCGGCCAGCACCCAGAGGTTGTCCAGCGGCCGCTCGGCGAGTTCACCGGCCAGCACACGGCGCCACCGCATCGCCGGCCGGCCGGCCCGTACCGCCGCCACGTCGTAGAGGAGGAGGCCGGTGCCGCCGAGGATCACCAGCGCGAGGACCGCCGCGGGGATGCGGCGCGGGGACCAGAACCGGCCCGCCCTGTCGCCGCCCCCCTGCTGTGCGGGCACCGGGTCGTACGCGGCGGACGAGGCGGACTGGTCGAGTTCGAGCACGTCCCCCTTTTCGACGGGCCGGGCGGCGGGCAGCCGCTGTTCACGGTGTTCCGGGTCGTGGGGCTCGGTCATCGGATCCTCCCCTGTGCCGCGATGCCCGCTCCCGTCGGGTGCAGGCGCTCGACCTGTACGGCAACCTCGGGCACTTCCATGCCTGCCAACGCCCTTACCCGTTCGGCGACATGCCGACGCACCCCGCCGCACTGGCGGCCGATGTCGGTGGGGTATCCGAGCTCCAGGCTCACCCGTACCCGGGCGGCGCCACGTTGCACCGTGACCGTGGCGCGCGGCGAGGCGCCGTGCTCCGGCGGCTCGTCGATCGCCTCCTTCGCCGCCTGTGCGGCGATCTTCGCGATCACCCGGTCGGCGATCCGGGTCTCCCCGCGCTCACCGGCGGCGATCGGGCCGCCCACCACCGACAACGCCGTCACCGCCGTCGGTCGCCGCGTTCGCGACCCCGGAAGAAGTCGCCGGGTTCCAGGTCACCTTCCAGGAACCGGCCGACGACGAAGCCGACCGCCCCCAACGCGGCCACCAGGAGAAAAGCCCCGAATCCGCCGAAGTAACCGGCGAATCCGAGCGCCATGCCGGCCACCATGCCGACCACCGCCATGTTCATCGTGCGCTCCTCAACTGCCTCGGTTCCGAGGCCTTCAGGTTCGGAGGCCTACTGAAGCCGTGGTTCGGGATGGTCCTCGTCGTCCGGCTCGTCGGGCAGTTTCACATCACTCACCGCGATATTGACCTCGACGACTTCCAGGCCGGTCATCCGCTCGACCGCCGCGATCACGTTCTCCCGTACGTCACCGGCGACGTCGATGATCGACACGCCGTAGTCGACGACGATCTCCAGGTCGAGTGCGGTCTGTGACTCGCCGACCTCTGCCTTCACCCCGCGGGTGACGGACTTGCCACCGCCGGGGACCCGGTCGCGCACCGCCCCGAACGTGCGCGAGAGACCGCTGCCCATCGCATGGACACCGACCACGTCGCGGGCCGCCATTCCCGCGATCTTCTCGACCACGCCGTCGGCGATGGTCGTGCGGCCGCGGGTGGCGGGGGCTCCCCCACCGCGCTTGATGATCGGGGTCGCTTCCTTGTCGGGGCTCTCGGGCCGGTTCCGCTGCGGAGTCTCGGTCATCGCCACTCTTCCCTTCGGGCAGGTTGGACCTCTTTGCCCACACTAAGTGCGCTTGCCCCGTCTCGCGCCGTGGATGCGGCAGGCTGGGGAGATGACGACGGCTGACGGTCCGCGCGGGGCCGACGGATGGACAGCGGCGGTACGGCAACGGCTCGGCCTCGGCCGGCTGCTTCCGCTGGGCGGTCCCTCGGACGGGGCCTGGATCTCGGAGCGGGCCGCGGTCGCGGTACTGCGCGGCGCGGTGGGCGGGCCTGGACCGGGGCCGGTGCTCGGGAAGCTCAGGATCTCGGTGGCCGATCCGGACGGGGCCCCGGCTCCGGAGGTGGAGCCACCGCCGAGTGCCCTGCCGCCGGGGCCGTTGCGGATGGAGGCGACCATGTCGGCGATGTCCGGTCTGCCACTGCCCGCCGCTGCCGCGGAGCTGCGATCGGCGCTGCTGGCGGCCGCCGGGCAGCGGCTGGGCCTGGTGGTCGAGGAGGTGGATCTCCGGGTGACGGAACTGCTGGACACACCACCCGTACGGCCGACTCCGGAACCGGCCGAGGCGCGCGAGGCGAGGGTCATTCGTTCGGATCAGGCCGGATCAGGGAGCGGCGCCGGGGCACGCGAGCCGATCCGAGCGAGAGGCCCTGGGCCCCAGGGGACGGCGGGGGCCGCTGCCGCGGGTGTTCCGGGTGTTGTGGCGCTGACCCGGGTGCTGGGCCACGCGGTGCACACGGGTCCGGGCCGAGTACGGGTCGAGCTGGCGACTGACTCGGGCCACCGGGCGCTCGACGTGGCTCGCGCGGTGCGGGGCGCGGTGGCGGCTGCGGTGGAGGGGCATCCCTCGGTCACGGTGCTGGTCACGGCAGTGGTGGAGCGGGACTGACCACCGGGCCCGGGACTGCCCCGCCGGGACTGCCGCACGAGACCGGGTCGCGACCACCAGGCGCGGCCGGCTCACCAGGCGCGGCCGATGCGGGACCGCTTGGCGATCAGGTCGGTCCCGCGGCCGGGGCGGGTCCCGCTCACGCCCCCGGCTCAGTCGGTGATGCCCGCCAGGTCGCGCAGACGGCGGCCCTGCGCGGCGCGTTCGGCGATGCGCTGCTCCTCGTAACCACGGGAGACAGCACCGCTCAGCAGCGCCTTGGTCTCCACGACCGCGTCGCGCGGGGCGGCGAGCAGTGCGGCGGCCAGGTCGCGGGCCGCCGCGTCCAGTTCATCGGCCGGGACCACGAGATTGGCCAGACCGGTGCGCTCGGCCTCCTCGGCGTGCACGAAGCGGCCGGTGGCGCAGATTTCGAGCGCGCGGGCGTACCCCACCAGGTTCACCAGGGGATGGGTGCCGGTGAGGTCGGGGACCAGGCCGAGGCTGGTCTCACGCATGGCGAACTGCACGTCCTCGGCGACGACGCGCAGATCGCAGGCGAGGGCGAGCTGGAAGCCGGCCCCGATCGCATGCCCCTGGACGGCCGCGACCGACACGATGTCGTTGCGGCGCCACCAGGTGAACGCCTCCTGGTACTCGGCGATGGTCGTGTCGAGCTCGGACTCCGGGCCGCGCGCCATGTCGAGGAAGGACGGCTCACCGTCGAACCCCTCGGGGGTGAACGCCTGCCGGTCGAGGCCCGCGGAGAAGGACTTGCCCTCGCCACGGAGCACGACGACCCGCACGCTGCCGGGCAGTGCCCGTCCGGCCTCGGTCAACGCCCGCCACAGAGCGGGAGACTGAGCGTTGCGCTTGGCCGGATTGGTGAGAGTCACCGTGGCAACCACGTCGTCGACGGTGAGTCGTACGCCGTCCTTGTCGAGCACAGAGTCGAGCGAGGTCATGGAGCGCCTCCGGATCGGTCAGTCAGCATGTCGAACTAAGTGACTGAACAGTAACCACCCGGTCGACAGTCTGGTCGACCGGGTGGCCACCGCCGAAACCGGTGAGCCCCGGGGCGGGCCCGGACGACCTGCCCCGATCCGCCGAAGGCCGTCAGGCCGTGGCGGCCTTCTTGCCCCGCGTCGCTCCGCCGCGTCCACGCAGCGTTACTCCGGACTCACTGAGCATCCGGTGGACGAATCCGTAGGAGCGGCCGGTCTCTTCGGCCAACGCCCGGATGCTCGCACCGGAGTCGTACTTCTTCTTCAGGTCTGCCGCGAGCTTGTCGCGCGCGGCGCCGGTAACCCGGCTGCCCTTCTTCAGAGTCTCGGCCACCCGTGCCTCCTCATGGGAAGTGCGCTCTGGACTCTCATGATCACCCCTCGGGGGCTTCATGGCCACCCATTCGGCAAGGTCCGTACATCCGGATTCCGGTCCGGGGAACGGGTCGACACAACCGGAATCCCCGATTCCACGGGGCTTCGGGGGCGGGTGGGGGCAACCTCGGGACGAACCGCCAGGTCAGGGCCACACGGGGAATGCGGCCCCTCATGGGTGCGCCCGGCAGGGATCCTGCCGGGCGCCGCGCCGAGGTACGAGACGTACTCACGCAGATGATGGATCACGCATGGGCCGAATGATCCATACGGAGTGGATCAGACGGTGAGCGGGCCGGGATCAGGCCAGCGCGACCAGATCCTGGTAGTCCGCGCCCCACAGGTCCTCGACACCGTCGGGCAGCAGGATGATGCGCTCCGGCTGGAGGGCCTCGACCGCTCCCTCGTCGTGCGTGACGAGGACGACGGCACCCTTGTACGTGCGCAGCGCGCCGAGGATCTCCTCGCGGCTCGCCGGGTCGAGGTTGTTCGTCGGCTCGTCCAGGAGCAGCACATTGGCGGAGGAGACCACGAGGGTCGCGAGCGCGAGACGGGTCTTCTCGCCGCCGGAGAGCACTCCGGCGGGCTTGTCGACGTCGTCGCCGGAGAAGAGGAACGAGCCCAGCGTCTTGCGGACCTCGACGAGATCGAGGTCGGGCGCCGCGGAGCGCATGTTCTCCAGGACGGTGCGGTCCGGGTCGAGGGTCTCGTGCTCCTGGGCGTAGTAGCCGAGCTTGAGCCCGTGGCCCTCGATGACCTCGCCGGTGTCGGGCTTCTCGGCGCCGCCGAGGAGCCGCAGCAGGGTGGTCTTGCCCGCGCCGTTGAGACCGAGGATGACGACCCGGGAGCCCTTGTCGATGGCGAGGTCCACATCGGTGAAGATTTCGAGGGAGCCGTACGACTTGGACAGCCCCTCCGCCATCAGGGGGGTCTTGCCGCACGGCGCCGGCTCGGGGAAGCGGAGCTTGGCGACCTTGTCGGAGACCCGGACGGCCTCCAGACCGGAGAGCAGCCGCTCGGCGCGCTTGGCCATGTTCTGCGCGGCGACGGTCTTGGTGGCCTTGGCGCGCATCTTGTCGGCCTGCGAGTTGAGGGCCGCGGCCTTCTTCTCGGCGTTCTGCCGCTCGCGCTTGCGGCGCTTCTCGTCTGCCTCGCGCTGCTGCTGGTAGAGCTTCCAGCCCATGTTGTAGATGTCGATCTGCGAGCGGTTGGCGTCGAGGTAGAAGACCTTGTTGACGACCGTCTCGACGAGCTCTTCATCGTGGGAGATCACGATGAAGCCGCCGCGGTAGGTCTTGAGGTAGTCGCGCAGCCAGACGATCGAGTCGGCGTCGAGGTGGTTCGTCGGCTCGTCGAGCAGCAGGATGTCGGCGTCCGAGAACAGGATGCGGGCCAGCTCGACGCGGCGGCGCTGACCGCCGGAGAGCGTATGGAGCGGCTGTCCGAGCACCCGGTCGGGCAGGCTGAGCGCGGCGGCGATGGTGGCGGCCTCGGCCTCGGCGGCGTATCCGCCCTTGGTGAGGAACTCCGTCTCCAGGCGCTCGTACTTCTTCATCGCCTTCTCGCGGGTGGCGCCCTTGCCGTTCGCCATCCGCTCCTCGTTCTCCCGCATCTTGCGCAGGATCTCGTCGAGACCGCGGGCGGAGAGGATGCGGTCGCGGGCGAGTACGTCGAGGTCGCCGGTGCGCGGGTCCTGCGGGAGGTAGCCGACCTCGCCGGCGCGGGTGATGGTGCCGCCGACCGGGTTGCCCTCGCCAGCGAGGCACTTGGTGAGGGTGGTTTTCCCCGCTCCGTTGCGGCCGACGAGGCCGATGCGGTCGCCCTTGGCAATACGGAAGGAGGCGGACTCGATGAGGATGCGGGCGCCGGCGCGCAACTCGATGCCGGAAGCGGTGATCACGGTAAAACTCCAAGGCGGGTGGACTGCGGACGGGACGACTAAGAGTTCGACTCGACGCCGTTACTCATGCACAAGGAGATTTGCCATACGGCTCATTCTACTGGCGGTGTGCAACTGCTTTTCCGCATGCGCCCACGGCACTTGTCCCGCACTCGCCGGGCGCCGCCGCTCCGTGCCGGGCCGGGCCGGATCGGGCCGTTGCCGGTGGCGGGTGGAAGACTGAGACGCAGATCACAGAGATCACAGAAACGGGTCCCGGGAGCACGAGAAGGGGTGAGCGTCATGGCAGGCGAACCGGCCGACGTTCCGACGATCTATCCGACGATTCTGTACGACGACGCGAAGGCCGCGATCAAGACGCTGACGGAGGGTCTCGGCTTCAAGGAGGAGGCGGTCTACGAGGGCGCGAACGGCCAGGTTCTCCATGCGGAGCTGTCCTGCGGCAACGGCAGGGTGATGCTCGGTTCCAAGGGCCGCGAGGGCGTCTTCGCCAAGGCGATGCAGGGGGCGGGCCCCGCCGGTGTCTACGTCGTGGTGGACGAGGTCGATGCGCATCACGCGCGGGCCGTGGAGCACGGGGTGGAGATCCTGATGCCGCCCACGGACCAGGACTACGGCTCGCGCGACTTCATGGCCCGGGACGGGGAGGGCAATGTGTGGACCTTCGGGACGTACGCGCCGGGGTCGGCGGGCTGACGCCCGGGCGGACCGACTGCCTGAGTGACCGGCTCAGCGGCGGACGCGCGGCCGGACGGGCTCGGGGCGGTCCCGTCCGGCGTGGTCGTACGCGCGTTACGCGCCGCCCGTGTGCACCTGGAACGCGGCCCGGCGCACCGCTTTGGCCAGTGCGGGGTCCGGGTGCGCGGCGGCCAGGGCCACGAGGACCTGCACGGTGCGCGGGTGACCGACGGCCCGTACCTCGTCCAACAGCGCCGGCACCGTGCCCTGGACGGCCGAGTCGAGGTGGCGGACCAGCAGCCCGATCTCGCCGTGGTCGGCGACGGCCGCCGCGGTGTCGACCCAGAGCCAGGTGGCCTCCTCCCGGCTGAGGACGTCCTGGGCGTCCTCGGGGTCGGTTCCGTCGTACTCGGCCAGCCAGAGCAGCGCGTAGGGGCGCAGCGAGGGGTCGGCGACGACGGAGCGCACCTCTGGTTCCGCCGGGGCGCCGACGACCCGGAGGGCTTCGAAGGCGAGGCCGCGCAGCAGTGCGTCCTCGCCGCGGGCCACGGCGAGGAGTTCGGCCACGGCGCTGCCGACGGGGCGGGCGGCGAGCCAGGCGCGGTATTCGTCGCGGGCCGGGCCGGGGGTGAGCCGGGCGCAGCCGAGCAGCATGTCGGCGGCGGACTGCTCGATGTTCCCGGCGGGGCTCTGGGCCGCGACGCAGATCTGCTCCAGCTTGACCCAGACCGCCCAGTTGCCGAGCGGGGTGAGGGTGGCGTGTCCGGCGCCGAGCGTGAGCGCGCCGACGGCGGCCAGTCCCTCCAGGGCCCAGTCGAGGAGCAGGGCGACCAGGGCGGCGGGGTGTGCGGCGGGGACGGGTTCGGCCGGTGCGGGCAGCGGCTGTGGTCCGTACGGCACCTCGCAGCGCTCCTCGTGGAGTTCGGCGACGCGCTGGCCGAGCAGATCCAGGAGGGCGGGCACGGTGACCGGGCCGGCCGAGAGCTGGAGGAGGGAAAGCACCTGGGGCACGGCCTCGACGGCCTCGGCGACCGCGGTGGACTCGATGCCCTCGGGTGCGGGGTGGACGAGCGACCAGGCGTCGAAGAGCGCCACCCAGCCGCGGAGCACGGCGGAGTCGTCGCGGTCCCAGGCGCGCAGCCGCCAGCCGGGGCGTGCGGTGCCGCCGTGCAGTTCGACGAGACCGGCCAGGCGGGCCCGGTCCCAGCCGGAGCGCACCTGGGCCGGGGACAACTCCAGGGCCGTCGCGGCCCGTTCGAGAGCCTGGGCGGCCGGTGGCGGTGCGCCGGGGAACGCGCCGTCGGCTGCCCAGTGGGCGATCCGTACGGCGTCGGCGAGGACCGTCCTGGCCTGGCGGGCCAGTTCCGTCCGGGGCGGGGTGCCCTCCGGAGGGCGGGGCGCCGGCCTGGTGCGGCGGGTGGTCACCGCCTTGCGAGCGGTGGCGATGGGTCGGGGGCGGACAAGTCGCAGCCTGGAGTCGCGCGGGGTACGGGACGTCACGGGGAGCAGTCTTGCCTCTGACGGCCCGAAAGCCCAAACGGAACCCGAATTCGCGGTGGAGGGGGTGCCCGGCGGGGTCCGGCACCAATCGGCCGATCCCCCTCATCGGGTCACATCAGGGGCGTGAGGAAGCGGCGCAGGGCCTCTTCGTAGTGGACCGGATCGGCATTCCACATCGCCGCATGCGGAGCCTGCGGTACAGCGTGCAGGGCGACCAGGTCCGGGCGGCGGGCGGCGAGATCGCGGGACGGCTGCCAGGGGGCCAGGGTGTCGTCCGGGCCGTGGAAGATCAGGGCCGGGACGCGCAGCTCCGATGCGAGGGAGCCGTCCAGGAGCCGGGCGCCGCGCAGCCCGGTCTGTCCCTGGGCGGCGCGGACGGCGAGCGGCAGCAGCGCGGTGGGGACGCCGTGGGCGACGGCCAGGGCGCGCAGCGTGGTGACCCAGTCCAGGACCGGGGAGTCGAGGACGAGACCGCGGATCCGGTCGCGCAGTGCGGAGTTGACGGCCGCGTGCAGCGCCATCGAGGCGCCGGTGGACCAGCCGTGCAGGACGACCGCGTCGGCTCCGTACCGGACGGCGAAGCGGACGGCCGCGTCCAGGTCGCGCCATTCGGATTCGCCGAGGTGGGCGAGGCCGTCGGGGGGACGCGGGGCTCCGGCGTCGCCGCGGTAGGCCAGGTCGAGGACGGGCAGGCGCAGGTCGTGCAGGAACTCCATGACGTTCATGGGGTGTTCCCTGGTCGTGCCGAGTCCGTGCACGGTGATGACCCAGGTGTCGCGGGCGCCGGGCAGGAACCAGGCGGGAAGCGCGCCCAGTTCGCCGGGGATCTCGACTTCCCTGTGGTCGAGGCCGAGGGCCGAGGAGGGATCGCCGCTGTGCAGTTGCGGGGTGATCCGGACCTTGGCGCCGGGTTCCAGGTTGCCGCGATTGACCCGCTCCAGTCGGCGGACGACGGTGTCGGGGGCGTGATGGGCGTGTTCGATCACCGGGCCGACGACCGCGTGGACGTCGTCGCCCACCAGTCCGTACCTGCCGGGCCGCAGTGCGGCGAAGGAGCGGGTCAGGGTGATCTGCCCGGCCGCCGTGGCGTGCACGGTGAGTCTGCGGTCGGCGGGGAGCGGTCGCCCGGACGGTGCCCTGAGCGCGGCATCGCTGGCGTACCGGCCGGCCGCGACAGCTGCCGCACCGACGCCGAGGATCGTGGTGACGGCTGCTGCCGTGACTGTTGCCGGGCGCACGGCTCCAGTGTCGGGTGGTGTGCCGAACCCTGCCAGCGGACGGGGGCCGTCCGGTGTCCCGGCAGAGGTGATCCCGAAAGGGGATACGGACAGCCGGGAGCGGGTCAGCCCGACTGTCCGTATCCCTTCAGGGCTTCCTGTACGTCGCGCAGCTGGGCCGGGGAGAGCAGGCTCGGGGTGTGTCCGGGTACGGAGCTCGCGGTGAGCCAGAGCCGGCAGAGCCATTCCAGTTGCGCGGTCCTGTCGTACGCCTCGTCCAGGCCGGCCCCGTAAGTGACGGTTCCGTGGTTCTGGAGCAGGCAGCCCGTACGGCCCCGCAGGGCGGTGAGCATGTTCTCGGCCAGTTCCGCAGTCCCGTAGCGCGCGTAGGCCGCGACCCGGACGGGGCCGCCGAGCATGGCGGCTGCGTAGTGGACCGCGGGGACCTCGGGGACCAGGGTGGAGACGGCCGTGGCGTGCACCGCGTGGGTGTGCACGACGGCGGCCGCGTCACTGTTCCGGTAGACCGCGAGATGGAGCGGGAGTTCGCTGGTCGGGGCAAGTTCACCGAGGATCCGGTTGCCTGCCAGATCGACGCCGACGACGTCCTTGGGGCCGAGCCGGTCGTACGGCACTCCGCTCGGAGTGACCAGGACCGTCCCGCCGACCCGGGCCGACACGTTGCCCGAGGTGCCGACGACAAGGCCGTCCGCCGCCGTCCTGCGGGCGGTGGCGACGACACCCTCCCAGGTCCGTTCGATCGCGTCCCGCTGCTGATCGCTCATGCGGAGATCCTGTCAGCTGCGGAGGCCCGGGTCAGCCCTGAGAGCGAACAGGCAAGCGGTCGGCCGAAGTCCTCACCATTACAAATCGGAAACGTTAGTAAATGGCGGCGATAAGGGCTGAAACGGGCCTCACGGGGCCCGGCGTCAGACTCATGCCGCCCGCCGAGGGCAAGCGGAGAACAAACAGAGCGACCCGACTCCGTTTGGAGTCACCGCGATGCCCTGTCCAGTTCATCTTCTGTTCACTCAGGTTGCCTACGGTCCACGTGCCAATGACGTCGAACGATTGCCTGGGTAAATGGAACACATCACGCTGCTCCTCGCGATTGTGATCGTGACAGCTCTAGTGTTCGATTTCACGAACGGTTTCCATGACACCGCCAACGCGATGGCGACGACCATCTCGACCGGCGCACTCAGACCGAAGACAGCGGTGGCCATGTCCGCCGCTCTCAATCTCGTCGGCGCGTTCCTGTCCGTGGAGGTCGCCAAGACGATCTCCGGCGGGATCGTCAACGAGGACGGGTTGCGGACAGAAGTCATCTTCGCGGCACTCGTCGGCGCCATCCTGTGGAATCTGCTGACCTGGCTGGTCGGGCTGCCGTCCAGTTCCTCGCACGCCCTGTTCGGCGGCCTGATCGGCGCGGCGGTGATGTCGGCTGGCTGGTCGTCGGTCAACGGCGGCACCGTCGTCACCAAGGTGCTGCTCCCCGCGGTCGCCGCCCCGATCGTCGCCGGTCTGGCCGCGCTGCTGGCCACCAGGCTGACGTACCGGATCGGCGGGAAGATCCGTAACGACGCCCAGGAGAAGGCCACCGCCAAGGGCTATCGCGCCGGTCAGATCGCCTCGGCCGGACTCGTCTCCCTCGCCCACGGCACCAACGACGCGCAGAAGACCATGGGCATCATCACCCTGGCGCTCGTCACCGGTGGCGTCCTGCACCCTGGCTCCAATCCGCCGGTCTGGGTGATCGTCTCCGCCGGTCTGGCCATCGCGCTCGGCACCTACCTGGGCGGCTGGCGCATCATCCGCACCATGGGCAGCGGCCTCACCGACCTCAAGCCGCCGCAGGGATTCGCCGCCCAGACCAGTGCGGCCACGGTCATCCTGGCCTCCTCACACCTCGGCTTCTCCCTCTCCACCACCCAGTCCTGCTCCGGCGCCGTGATGGGCGCGGGCCTCGGCCGCCAGGGCGGCGTGGTCCGCTGGTCCACCGCCACCCGGATGTTCGTCGCCTGGGGTCTGACCCTGCCGGCCGCGGGCCTGGTCGGGGCGGGCGCGGAATTCCTCACCAAGCAGGGCACCTGGGGCGTCGTGGTCGTCGCGGCGCTGCTGGTCGTGGGCTCCGGGGCGATCTGGATGCTGTCGCGCCGCAAGCCGGTCGGCCACGGCGATGTCGCACCGGCGGACGGCGTCGCCGAACCCGCGGGCGTCGTCACCACGGCCATCGCCGCCGTCAGCCCGCCGCTCACCGCGGCCCAGGCAGCGGCACAGGACCTCAAGACCACCATTCCGGCCCCGGCCGGAACCACCCCGGACCCGGCGCGACCCGCCACCGTCTAGGCCGACCCTCCAGGCCGGTCCGCCCGGGCCCGGCATCCAGGCCCGCTGTCTAAAGGATTCCGCATGAAAATCGACTGGGCAGCCCTCGGCACCGTCTTCGGTGTCTCCCTCGTCGCCACCGTCGCGCTGGTCGGCCTCTTCACCCTGGGCATCGTCGGCCTCTCGAAGCAGCCCGAACCGGCCACGCAGGGCGGCTCCGGCGGCTCACTGCTGCTGGCCCGCGCCGGCGCGTACGTCTGCTTCGCGCTGTGCGCGGCGGCGGTCGCGTACGGGATCTATCTGATCGTCGCCTGAGCCCCGCCCCGCGCGCTCCCTCTTCGGGCCGGACACACCTGTCTCTTATACACATCTC
>NZ_JBHVFF010000056.1:0-34993 GCF_042801895.1 Streptomyces sp. NPDC057543
TGCGACGGTGCCGGGGACGGCGGCCCCGGCCGGGGCCGCCGTCGCTCAACCGGAGTACACGTGAGGGGCGCTGACTGACGGACTACGCGTCAGAACTGCACGTCGGAACAGGCGTAGAAGGCGTTCGCCGTGTCCGCGATGGTCCAGACGCTCAGGATGATGTGCTTCCCGGTCTTCTGGGTGGGAATGGTGCCCTGCTGGGTCAGGGTCGCCGGGGGCTGCTGGCCGCCGTACGGCACCGTCATGAAGGGCTGCGGCTCCAGGTCGGCCCTCGTGAGCGGCTTGGTGGGGTCCCAGCCGTTCTTGGTGATGTAGTAGCGGAAGTCGGTCGTCGCGTGACGGGCGGTGAACTGCCATCGGAAGCTGAAGCCCTGACCGGCCGTAACCTTGGTGGCGGGCCAGTTGCCGCCGCGCGGGTCGTCGAGCTGGGCGAACTCGCCGTGCCCGCCGGAGCAGATCTTGCCGTCGGCCGGACCCGCCGCCGGGAAGCCCTTCGGGCCCTCGACGCTCTGCGGCTCCCACTGGATGTTGCCGCAGTTCGTCACCGTGCCGTTGGCACAGAGCTTCTGGCGGCTGATGGGGTTGTCGGTGTAGCCATGGCTGCCGGCACTGCTCGTCGCGAGCACCGAGGCGCCCGCTATCGCCAGGCCGACTACGGCCGCGCTTGCCCTTTTACGCATTGCTGTCGCTCCTCAAGAACGTGGGGGAGGATCCATGAGCCCTGCTGCGCGCGCTGCGGTCTAGACCAAGTCTCAGATTATTGACGGGATATGAACATGTCCAGACCAATGGGAGTTGGATTCCACTTCGCCGCCGCAGCACCCCCTGCGGGCCGTCAGGCGCCCTCCCCGCCACTGCGTCCGGTGTAGAAGGCCACCGTCAAGTCCTTGACCAGCGACTTCCGTTCGTAGTCGTCCAGTTCCACGAGGCCCCTGGCGGTCAGCCGGTTCACGGTGTCGTCCACCGCGTCAATCACCGAAGTCAGGACACTGTCACGGTGCTTGGCGTCGATCGCGGCGATCCGGCGGCGCTGCATGGCCGCGGCGACCTCCGGCGCGTACTCGATGCCGGTCGGCTGCGCCGAGTACACCTCGATGCCGACGGGTTCGCAGTCCGCCTTCAGCATCCGGGTCAGCGCGTCACCGACCGCCTCCGCGTTGCGCAGGGTGTGCGCGTCCTCGTGGAAGGCGTCGGCGGGCAGTTGCGAGAGGACCCGCGCCATCGCCGCCTCGACCTGCTCGCGCAAATACGCCTCGTGGTCCGCGACCCCGAGCGTCGCCCGTACGGTGTCCTTGATCCGCCACACGACGAGGACGACCACGCGCAGCGCCGTGCCGTTGGCGTCCACTGCGGGGAGCGGTTCGCTGCGCCAGTGCCGCAGGCGTACGTCGACCCGGCGGCGGAGCAACAGCGGGCTGATCCACATCAGTCCGGTGCGCCGCACACTCCCCCGGTACTCGCCGAAGAGCGTCAGCACCCAGGCGTATCCGACCCGTCCGCGGCTCAGGCCGCCGAGCGCGAGGAGTACCGCCGCCCCCAGCGCGGCGAGCGCCGCCCAGGCGCCGAGCCCGATCCCGTCGTACGGACGCGAGCCGATCCCGAGCCGGGTGAGCGGAGCGACGGGAAACGCGCCGACCGCCCAGAGGACGGCGCCACCGGCCGTGATCCCGGCCAGCCCGGCGAGCAGCGCCACCCAGCCGGGCAGCGCGGGCCCCGACCGTTCGGCAAGCCGCGGGTCACCGACGGGCGCCGGGCGCGTCGAAGGCCGCACCTGCGGCCCCCTCGGCGCGGGCGGCCGCCGCAGCCCAGCGGTCGGCTGGTGCCCGTCGGCCCCGCGCCGCAGCGCACCGGCGGGGAGCGCGGCGGCGTCCGTGGGCTCGGGGTCCTCGCGGAAGATCAGGTGTACGGGGATGGACGCGGTCCGCTCATTGGCGATGACCGCGCGCCGCCGCCCGGTCCCCGGTGCGGCGTGGCCGGACTGCTCGGTCCCGAGGGTGGTGCGGGTGGTACTCGACAGCAGGTCCCCGACGGGCGCGGTGGCCGACGCCATGGCCGGGACGGGAGTGGCGCTCGGCTCCGGGTCCCCGGCGGGCGCGGTGGCCGACGCCATGACCGGGACGGCTGCGGCGTCCTTGGCGGGGACCGATACCGAGGCCGAGGTCGCACCGAGGGCGGACACCTTGTCCTCACCGGGGACCAGGTCCAGCACGAGGTCGACCACGGAGCCCGGCCCGCCACCCGCCCCCGGGCCCGGCCCCGAGCCATCCGCCGAAACCGGACCCGAGGCCGGAGCCGAAAACGGGTCCGAAGCCAAAGCCGAAACCGGACCCAAGGCCGGAGCCGAAACCGAGGCCGAAACCGAAGCCGAGGCCGGACCCGAGGCCGAAACCGGACCGGAGGCCGAGGCCGGACCCGAGGCCGAGGCCGGACCCGAGGCCGAAACCAAAGCCGAAACCGGACCCAAGGCCGAGGCCGAGACCGGAGCCGTCCGCCCGCCCGAGCCCCCTGCCCCTCCCCCTTCCCGTGCGCTCACGTTGTCCGGGGTTCCGGAACTGTCCGACACCGTGGATCCCATTCCCGCCTCCGTCATGCATGTCCGTCTTGTCACGCGAAGAGTCGCCGCCAGGTCTCGGGACCGGGGTAGCCGTCAGCCGCTCCGCCCCGCCAGCCCTGGGCCTGCTGGAAGGCCTCGACATTGCGCCGGTCCGCCTCGGTCCACCGGGGCCCCGGTCCCGACAGGTAGTACTTGCCGTATCCCTTCTTCACCAACTGCTTGCCGAGCTTGTCGACATGGCTGTTGGACTGACCGGGCCGGAAATATCCCCGGCCGGGGAACTTCGAGTCCGAGTTCGAGTCACCCTGGCCACTCCCGGGGGCGGGGATGTCGCGACCGGCCCCGCCGGCCAGGAGGCGCCAGGTGACGGGGCCGGGGATGCCGTCGGCCTGCTTGCCCTTCCAGCCCTGGGCCTTCTGGAACGCCCGGGTCGCGCGCCGGTCGGCGTCACCCCAGCCCGGCCCGGGCCCGACCTTGTAGAAGTGCTTGCCGCCCCGCTCCACGAGCATCTGCCCGAGCAGGGTGACGGACGCGTTACTGATCCCGGGGCCGAACTTCAAGGAACCCGGAAACGTCGTCGACGAGCCGCTGCCACCGCTTCCACTGCTTCCGCCGGTGACGCCCTTGTAGCGGTACGCGACGTAGCTGCTGGAGTGGGTCCAGTACGCCATGGGTGTCGTCTGCCTGCGGGTGTGCGGCTTCGTCTGCTCGTACGCCGTGTAGTGGGTGTGCGTGTGGTCGATCCAGCCGCCGAAGATCGTGACGTGCGAGCCCTTCGTGGGGTCGGCCGGGTTGTGGAAGAGCAGAATGTCGCCGGGCTGCAGCTCTGCCCGCGCGATCCGCGTCCCGAACTTGGCGAGGCTGCCGGTCCACTCGTTGGCGGGCAGGTCCCAGGCCATCGAGACATATCCGGAGCAGTCCTGCCGGTATCCGTCGGACCAGTACTTGCTCATGCTGTACGGGACCTTCGCGGACACCCACTTCTTCGCGCGGTTGATGATGGCGGCCCGGCTGGTCTTGCGCAGCGTGGCCGAGGTCCCGGACGAGGGCGGGCCCGAGGTCCCCGTGCCCCGCACCGGGCCCGGGGCGCCCTGCGGACTGTCCGGGTCCATGTCGGTCCGGTCGAGCGGATCGCCCTCGCCGTCGGGGTCCGGGCCCACTGGATCGGCCGGGTCCACCACGCCGGCGACCCCCGCCACATCTGCCGCCTCTGCCGTGCCCGGCGGGGCCACCGGGGTCGGCGACGGCGTCGGCGGCCCGTCCACCCTGGCCGCTCCGGCCGCTTCCGCCGCCCGGTCGCCCGGCGCGCTCGCCGCCTCGGCCACGCCGGTGCTCAGCACCACTCCGGCCGCGGTGGCCAGCACCAGTGCACGGCGCGCGCCGTGTGCGGCCGGATGACCTCCGTACCGCAGGGGCAAGGCACTCGCGGCGGCTCGCCGTTGCTCGGCGCACCCCGCACAGGTGCAGTCGATGGCGGGTACGTACTCCTCGAAGGCCGGAACAGTCATGCGATTCCCCTCCGCACTCGTCAAGATCTTTGGACGCATCTGTACGGGCGCCAGTCTCTCAACTCTCCTGACATATCGCATTTTGACGGACAGACCGGAAAAAACGACCATCCGACAGGCCGTGATGGGCGGGAAATGGTCAGGAGCACGCCCCACATTCGGGTAGAGTTCTTCAGGTCAGCAGGCGCCGCTAGCTCAGTTGGTTAGAGCAGCTGACTCTTAATCAGCGGGTCCGGGGTTCGAGTCCCTGGCGGCGCACGCAGAGTCAAGACCCCCTCACCACGCGTGAGGGGGTCTTGTTCGTTCTCCGAACCCGATCCCCGTGCCGTTCCCTGAATCCGCTCCCCACGCCTCCGGTTTCACGGGCACACAGGTGACACGCAACCGACACTCAGCCATCATGCGGTCACTCAGTGGCTCGAAAATCTTTCACATAAGCCTTGGCGCACCCCCTCCGCAAGGGCCCCGCAAATCGTACGTATGACTGGCAACCCACCCGTTTCACCCTTGCGAACGGGACCGTGGTCGGACAACCTGTCTAAGGGCCATAGGCGCCAACCAGGCTGATGTTCCTTGCAGTTGGGGGAAGCAGAGGGAAGTTCCGGTTGTCCGCTACGCGGGGTGGGGGCCCCGCTCGGGGACAGATGTCGGGGAGGCATCAGACAGCCGGAAGGGCGCTGTCCCGTGTTCCGTGTCCGAGCGGAACGACGCGCCGCCTTTGAGTCCACCACGGCGACCGACGGGGGAATCGCCGTGGACGGGACGACGACCGATCACGCGCCGCCCGATCACGCGTTCGCCGATCACGTACCGACCGATCACGCACTCACCATTCACGCACTGACCACGCGTGCAGGGGGATGACCCATGACGTCGACGCCGACAGGCGCCCGGCAGCAGAACGACGACCCGTCCCGGACCGCCCGGCTCCGGATACCGGCGCAGCCGCCGGCCGGGGAACAACGGCGACACCCGGCGAACGCCGTGCCGCGCTACGACTACGAGCACTACAGCCGGCTCGCGGGCCCGCTGACCCGGCCCGGTCCGGACACGCCGTACCGGGTGCGGTACCGCTCACTGCTCTCCCAGGAGCCGCACAGAATACGCGCGGCGCTCCTGCTGGGCGCCGCGCCTCTCGTCTCGCTCGGGCTGTTCGCCTGGTTGATGCAGCCCGATCACTGGACGCGGCGCGACCCGAACCTCAAGAACGACACCCTGCTGGTCCTCGACGTCGTGATGCTGGTCTCGATCGGCCTGATCGAGCTCTTCCGCACGCTGAACGTCCTGTCGAACGCGCACGCGACGCTGGTCGCGCGCGACCCGGTCCCGGTCGTCCCGGAGACCGGCACCAGGGTCGCCTTCCTCACCTCCTTCGTCCCGGGCAAGGAGCCTCTGGAGATGGTGACGAGGACCCTCGAAGCGGCGGTCCGCGTCCGGCACCGCGGGCTGCTGCACGTCTGGCTGCTCGACGAGGGCGACGACCCGGCGGTGAAGGAGGTCTGCGCCCGGCTCGGAGTGCACCACTTCTCCCGCAAGGGCGTGCCGCGCTGGAACCGGGCCGCGGGCCCGCACCGGGCGAAGACCAAGCACGGCAACTACAACGCCTGGCTGGACGCGCACGGCGACGCGTACGACTTCTTCGCCTCCGTCGACACCGATCACGTACCGCTGCCCAACTACCTGGAGCGGATGCTCGGCTACTTCCGCGACCCGGACGTCGGCTTCGTCATCGGCCCGCAGGTCTACGGCAACTACGACTCGTTCGTCACGAAGGCCGCCGAGTCCCAGCAGTTCCTCTTCCACGCGCTGATCCAGCGCGCGGGCAACCGCTACGGCGCCCCGATGTTCGTCGGCACCAGCAACGCGGTGCGGATCCGTGCCCTCAAACAGATCGGCGGTCTGTACGACTCGATCACCGAGGACATGGCGACCGGCTTCGAGATGCACCGCGCCCGCAATCCGCACACCGGCCGCAAGTGGCGTTCGGTCTACACCCCCGACGTGCTGGCCGTCGGCGAAGGACCGACCGCCTGGACGGATTTCTTCACCCAGCAGCTGCGCTGGTCGCGGGGGACGTACGAGACGATCCTCAAGCAGTACTGGAAGGGCTTCTTCTCGCTCCCCGCGGGCACGCTCCTCAACTACACCATGATGATCATCTTCTACCCGATGTCCGCGCTGAACTGGATACTCGCGGCACTGAGTTGTGCGCTGTTCCTGGGGATGGGCGCCTCGGGCGTGCAGATCGACCCGACGGTCTGGATGATGCTGTACGGCAATGCCTCGGCGCTCCAGATCGGGCTGTACGTCTGGAACCGGCGGCACAATGTCTCGCCGCACGAGCCCGAGGGCTCCGGCGGTCTGGCCGGCATGATGATGTCCGCGCTCTCCGCGCCGGTCTACGCGCGCTCGCTGCTCGACGCGGTGCTGCGCCGCAGGAGCTCGTTCGTGGTGACGCCCAAGGGCGACTCGTCCAGTCCGGACACCCTCTTCGGCACCTTCCGGATCCACCTCTTCTTCCTCCTGGTCTTCGGCGGTTCGATCGCCGCCTCCTTCGTTCTCCGGCACAGCCATCCGGCGATGCTCACCTGGGCCGCCATGGCGCTGTTGATCAGCGCGGCGCCGGTCCTCTGCTGGCGGTACGCCGTCCGCGCGGAGAAACGGAAGCGCCGTACCGCGCCGCTCCCGCGGCCGGCCCACGTACGGGCCGACGCCGAGCGGGCCGACGCCGAGCGGGCCGACGCCGAACAGACCATGCAGATCGTTCCTGGGGGACGTGAACGATGAAGACGTACCGTCCGAGCCTTCGTACCCGCCGCCTGGCAATCGGTACGGCGGCGATTGTGGCGCTCTCCGGAGCGAACGGGCCGTGGGTGTACCGCTTCGGCACCGAGCACTACCACACGTACAAGATCAACAAGCCGGGCTACAAAGCCGCGAACGGCCACTGGGACTTCCTGGACATCCCTTCCGTGTACCGGATCAACACGATCCACGCGGCGCTGCTGCACACCGGCAAGGTGCTGCTCGTCGCGGGCTCCGGCAACAACCGGAAGAACTTCGACGCCAAGAGCTTCCGGTCGGTGCTGTGGGACCCGAGGACCAACGGGTTCACGAACATACCCACGCCCAAGGACATGTTCTGCTCGGGCCACACCCAGCTGCCCGACGGCAAGCTGCTCATAGCCGGCGGCACCAGACGTTACGAGAAGCTCAAGGGCGACGTCACCAAGGCCGGCGGCCTGATGATCGTCCACAACGAGGACCCGGACAAGCCGGTCACCCTGCCCGCGGGCACCCGGTTCAAGGGCCGCGCGAACGGCAAAACGTTCGTCTCCAAGGACCCGGTGCTGATCGAGCGGGCCACCAAGGTCTTCGACCGGAGGACCGGCGCGTTCCTGCGCAACGACGCCGGCCTCGGCCGGATCTACGTCGAGGCGCAGAAATCCGGTACGCAGTACGAGACGGGCGCCGAGGACAACTATCGGATCGCGGGCCTGACCGGCTCCGACAGCCGGAACGTCTACGGAATCGCGCAGAAGCTCGCCCTCGACAAGAAGGACTTCCAGGGCATCCGGGAGGCTTTCGAGTTCGATCCGGTGGCGGAGAAGTACATCACCGTCGACCCGATGAACGAGGCACGCTGGTACCCGACGCTGACCACCCTGGAGGACGGCAAGGTCCTCGCCCTCTCCGGGCTGGACGAGATCGGACAGATCGTCCCCGGCAAGGACGAGGTCTACGACCCGAAGACCAGGAAGTGGCAGTACACCGGCATCATCCGGAAGTTCCCCACGTACCCCGCGGTCTTCCTGTTGAACGACGGCAAGCTCTTCTACTCCGGCTCGAACGCCGGATACGGCCCCGCCGATGTCGGCCGCGAACCCGGCATCTGGGATCTCGCGACGAACAGTTTCCGGAAGATCCCCGGCCTGAGCGACGCCGACGCCATGGAGACCTCGGCGACGGTACGGCTGCCCCCGGCCCAGGACGAGAAGTTCATGGTCATCGGCGGTGGCGGGGTCGGCGAGTCCAGCCGGTCGAGCGCGAAGTCGCGCCTGGTCGACCTGAAGGACCCGGCCCCCAGATTCCGGGACGGCGCCGCCCTGACGGAAGGCACCCGTTACCCGAGCGCCTCCCTGCTCCCCGACGACTCGCTGCTGGTCACCGGGGGCTCCCGCGACTACCGGGGGCGTGGCGGGTCGAATGTGCTCCAGGCCCGGCTGTACGACCCGAGGACCGACACGTACCGCCGGGTCGCCGACCCGGCGGTGGGCCGCAACTACCACTCGGGGTCCGTACTCCTTCCCGACGGCCGGGTCATGATCTTCGGCTCGGACTCGCTCTACGCGGACCGCGCGAACACCCGGCCGGGCGTCTTCGAGCAGCGCATCGAGATCTACACCCCGCCGTATCTGTACCGCGAGGCGCGTCCGGAGCTGACGGGCGGCCCGCAGAGCATCCGGCGCGGCGGTACGGGCGTGTTCACGACGGCGCGGGGATCGAGGATCACCTCGGCGAGGCTGATGCGGCCCAGTGCGGTCACCCATGTCACGGACACCGACCAGCGGTCGGTGGCACTGGGCCTGAAGCGGACGGCGGGCGGGATCACGGTGACGGTGCCGGGGAACCGGGCGTTGGTGCCGTCGGGGTGGTACATGCTGTTCGTGACGGATGACAGGGGGACGCCGTCCGAGGGGAAGTGGGTCGAGATTCCGTAGGTGCGGGGGCGTGGGGCAGGGGTTCCTCCCCTGCTCCGCTTCCCTTGCCCACTTCTTCCCTCGACCTACTTCGTCGCTCGCGCCAGGCCCAGCGCGTACTCGGGCCACCAGTCGCCCGCCTTCGGGCCGCCTTTGCAACTGCCGTCGGATTCGCCGGGCCGCTTGACCCAGAGGTACGCGTCGACCCGTGCGTCACCCGTGTCGGTCGTCGGCGGCTCGCCGAGCGCACGGCCGGGCGGGTTGCACCAGTTCTCCTCGGGCGCGCCTGCGCGGTACGGACCGTTGCCGTTGCGGCTGGTGTCGATGACGAACGGCTTGTCGCCGACCTTCGCCGAGAGCCGCTTGCCGAAGTCCGTACTGGCCGCCGTGGTCTGGAAGTTGGAGACGTTGACCGCGAAGCCGTCGGCCGCCCCGATGCCCGCCCGCCGGAGCGGCTGGAAGAGCGCGTCGGGGGTGCGCCAGCCGGCGTTCCCCGCGTCCACGTAGACGCGGGTGTTCGGCTGCTGCTTCAGCCGCTCCACCGCCCCCTTCAGCAGGTCGTACCGCTCTTCGTGGAACTCCTGCGGCGTGCACCCGTCGACCATGTGCAGCAGCGCGTCCGGCTCCAGGATCACGGTGGCGCGCCGGTCGCCGATGCCCTTGGCGACGCCCTCCAGCCAGGTCCGGTACGCAGCGCCGTCGGCGGCGCCGCCCTTGGAGAACTGTCCGCAGTCGCGGTGCGGGATGTTGTAGAGGACGAGCAGCGCTTCCCGGTCCGCCTTCGCGGCGGCCTCCGTGAAGCCCTTCGCCTCGGCCTCGGGTCGGTCCGGGCCGATCCACTCCCCGACGGGCTGCCGCGCGATCTTCTCGATCAGGCCGGCGGCCTTCCCGTCCCCGTCCGCGGTGTACGCGGCGACCTGGCGGGCCGCGTTGCCGTCCGGATTGACCCAGTACGGGGCACTGCCCTTGGGGCGCCGGCCGATGGCACCGTCCTTTCCCGCACCGTTCTCTCCCGCGCCGCCGGAGCCGGACCAGGAGTCCGTTGCGGAGTCGGACGAGGAGTCGGACGGGGAGGAACATCCCGTGAGCAGCAGCGCGGCTCCGGCAACGGCCACCACGCCCAGACCCACGCCCGCCCCCGCCCGCCTCATGCCTGACCGGCCGTTGCAACTGCCGTACATCCACTCCCCCTCGGGTGCGGCGGCGGTGCACTGCCGCGTCCCCTTCATCCTGGCACAGGGCTTCTGTCCGATCGCCCGGAAACCGAGAGTGATCGATTCTGAACGGTACGTCAGAACGCTTCTGGGCCAAGGACGTTCATCGCCGTGGACTGTCGGGCACGGTCCGCCCCCTGGCCTCCCGTGTCGACGGCGGGCCACTCCCGCAGCCCCGCGCGCCGCGGGGTCGAGGACCGGCCCGGCCGGCACCCCGGGGGAAAGGGTGCCGGCCGGGCCGGATACCGCGGTGTCAGGTCCGTCCGCCGCTCGCGGCCCTCGCGCCGGTCAGGTAGGCCGAGACGACCACGTTCGCGTCGTACGAGTGCGAGGCCCGGTCGTAGGTCCCACCGCAGGTGATCAGGCGGAGCTCCGCGCGGCCGTTCTTGTGGGGGCCGTAGGCCTTGTCGGCGTTGAAGCGTTCCCGGGTGAAGACCTGGACGTCGTCGACGGTGAATTCGGCGACCGTGCCGTCCACGCGAGTCACCTCGACCTTGGCGCCGGGGCGGGCCGCGCTCAGTCCGTAGAAGACGGCCCGCTTGGTCTCGGTGTCGACGTGGCCGACGAAGAGCGCGGGGCCCTTCGCGCCGGGCTCGGTGCCGTTTCCGTACCAGCCGACGGTCTGGGGCGTGTCGAACGGCGGCGGTTCGATCGCACCTTCCTTGTCCAGGCCGCGGGCGACCACCGGTGCCTTGATGCCGATCGACGGGATCTCGACCCGCTCCGGCGCCGCGCCCTTGATCGGGTCGTGCGGTGGGGGCAGCGGAACGCCGAGGGGGCGCCCGACCGCGGCGACGTCGCCGGTGGTCGGGGCGGAACTGGCGCCGGAGCCGTCGGTGATGTCGCGGCCCCAGAGCCACAGGCCCATCAGCAGGACGGCCCAGGCCACTCCGGTGAGCAGTCTGCCGTGGCCCTCGGGGCGGTCGGGGGTGGGCATGTCAGTCTGCGGTCGGGCGGCGACGGCGCGAGCTGCGGAACACTACGGCGACGACCGCGACGGCGGCCAGGACCAGACCGATCACCGCATGCACGATGCCGGGGCCCTCCTGACGGGCCTCCCGGTCGGTGACTGCGGCGGTGCCGCCGCCTCCCGCGCGGACCGGGGCGAGGGGCGAGGCCTGGCCGCGGTCGACGACCGTGACGGTGCCGGAAACCTTGGTGCCCTTGTCGTCCGTGCACACGACCTGGATCTCGTGATCGCCCGGGGACGCGTCCGTGCTGATCCGGGCCTCCGCGAAGAGGCCCCCGTCCGTGGCGGGCGAGAAACGCGACTCGGAGACGAACGCGTCGGAGTTGCCCTTGGCCTCCTTGCCCCCGCAGCTGTCCAGCCGCAGATCCACCTTGCCGCCCGGGGCGAGGGAGGACGGGGACACCGAGAGTGCGGTACGGGAGCCCGAGCCCGTCCCCCGGTCGGTCCCCGTATCGGAGTCGGCCAGTGCGGCGGAAGCCGGCACCAGGGCCGCTGCGACGACTGCGGCGGCACAAAAAGTGAGGGGTATGGAACGCATCGTGAACCTCCTTAGGGCAGGTTCCCGCCTCCGCGGGCTTTTCGCATCCGCAGGAGCCGGGGGGGGCGGCCCGGGCTCACCTATCGCGCCCCCTCGGACGGCGCGCCCCCGCCGGGCTCGTCCCACGTCGACGGGGCCGGCCGGACCGGCGAGGGAATCGACGACGGTGGACGCCCGGAAGGGGGACCTTCAGGCGTCGCCCCAAGACGGCAGGGCTTGGCGAGGTCGACGACCACGGCCTTCACCGCGCCGTAGGAGATCTGCGCGGCGTCCGGTCGCACGCTACGAAGACGCCGTCCAGCGGCTGATCGAGGACTGAGCGGGACCGCAGGACGTTTCCGCGCCGGCTCCCGTCCCGGCTACGAGACGTCCGGGCTACGAGACGTCCGGGCTACGAGACGTCCGGACCGTCGAAGTGGTGAGTGAATAGCATGGTCATCCCGTAAGTCCTCGTTCGGCAGGAGCCGCACCCATGACAGATCAGAAGCCCATCGAATCGTGGCTCACCGACATGGACGGCGTGCTGATGCATGAAGGTGTGCCGATCCCCGGCGCGGACGCCTTCATCAAGAAGCTGCGCGATTCGGGCAAGCCGTTCCTGGTGCTGACGAACAACTCGATCTACACGGCCCGGGACCTTCATGTGCGGCTCAATCGGATAGGTCTCGAAGTGCCGGTCGAGAACATCTGGACCTCGGCCCTGGCCACCGCCACGTTCTTGGACAATCAGCACCCCGGTGGCACCGCCTACGTGATCGGTGAGGCGGGGCTGACCACCGCCCTGCACGATGCCGGGTACGTGCTCACCGATCACGAGCCCGATTTCGTGATCCTGGGCGAGACCCGGACCTACTCGTTCGAGGCGCTGACGAAGGCCATCCGGTTGATCAACAACGGGGCCCGCTTCATTGCCACCAACCCCGACAACACCGGGCCCTCCCCCGAGGGGGCACTGCCGGCCACGGGCTCCGTCGCCGCGTTGATCACGAAGGCGACCGGCAAGGAGCCGTACTTCGTCGGCAAGCCCAACCCGCTGATGATGCGCAGTGCGCTGAACACCCTGGGTGCGCACTCCGAGACGTCCGCCATGATCGGTGACCGGATGGACACGGATGTGCTGGCCGGGCTGGAGGCCGGGATGGAAACGTTCCTGGTGCTCACCGGGCTGACGAGCAGGGGTGAGATCGAGCGCTACCCGTACCGGCCGACCAACGTCGTGAACTCGATCGCGGACCTCGTCGACCTCGTCTGACGAAGGATCTGACCGAAGGTCCAGCCAAAGGTCCGGCCCAAGGACCGGCCGAAGGCCTGATCGAAGGCCCGGCCGATGGCCCAGGACCGGTGGCCCGGCACCCCGCCCGCAGCGGAGTGCCGGGCCACCGAAGAGAGCCGCCCGTCAGCTGCCGGTGGCCGACTTCCAGGCTTCGACGTACGTGTTCAGGTTGGTGCCGATGTCCGACCAGTCGGGCTCGAAGACCTCGACGCCGCCCATCAGTCGCGCGAGCGCGATGGCGTTGGCGTCGGTGGCCTCGATGTCCTTGCGGGCGGAGAAGCCGCCGCCGACCGCGCTGACGTCCTTCTGGGCCTGCTCGGAGAGCATGAAATCGAGCAGCTTCTTTCCGTTGGCGCTGTGCGGGGCCTTGTCGACCAGGCCGGCCGCGTACGGCAGGGCGAAGGTGGTGGGCTTGCCGCCCTGCTTCGCGGGGAACCAGATGCCGAGGTTGGGCATGTCCTTGGACTGCGCGTAGTTCATCTGGACATCGCCGTTGGCGGCGAGCAGTTCGCCCTTGTCGACCTTGGGGGCGAGCTTGCCGGTGGAGGCGGACGGCCCGACGTTGTTGGCCTGGAGCTTCTTCAGGTATTCCATCGCCGGCTCCTGGCCGCCGAAGTCGTGCATGGCCTTGATGAGGACGGCCGTGCCGTCACCGGCGACTCCGGGGGTGGAGTACTGGATCTTGTTCTTGAACTTTCCGTCGAGCAGCCCTTCCCAGGTGGTGGGCGCCGACTTCAGCTCCTTCTTGTTGTAGATGAAGCCGAAGTAGTTGTTGACGACCGAGGTCCACTTGGCGTCGGACGCCTTGTCGGCGCCGTCGACCTTGTCGGAGCCGGCCGGTGCGTACGCCGTCAGGAGGCCCTTGCTGTCGGCCTGCTGGATGAACGGGGGCAGCGTGACCAGCACATCGGCCTGGGTGTTGGACTTCTCGCGGACGGCGCGCTGCACCATCTCGCCGGAGCCGCCCTCGACGTACTTGACCTTGATGCCGGTCTTCTTCTCGAAGTCCTTGAACACCTTGTCGTACCAGCCGTCGCCGTTCTCGCCCTTGAGGCCGTCGGCGCTGTAGACGGTGACGACCTTCTCGTCCGAGGCGGCCGAGGAGCCGCCGCAGGCGGAAAGGGTGGCGGCGAGGGCGAGGCAGCCGGTGACGGCGGCTATGGGCTTGAGGTGGTTCTTGCGCATGGCAGTCGTGTCTCCTGGATGTCGGCCGGAAGCCGGCCTGAGTCAGTACGGGGGGGTATCGGCCGATCCACGGATCGACGGATCGACGGGATCGACGGGATCGACGGGATCGACGGGATCAGCGGTACGAGGCCCTGGTGCGGATGCGGGACACCCCGAGCAGCACGAGCAGCGTCGTTCCCATCAGGAGCACGGCGACGGCCGCTCCGGTGAACAGTGAGCCGCGGTCGGTGGCCGCGAAGATCTGCACCGGGAGCGGCGTCCAGTCCGGCGGGTAGAGCATCATCGTGGCGCTCAACTCGCCCATGGACAGGGCGAAGCAGAGCCCTGCGGCCGCGGTGAGGGCCGGCAGCAGAAGCGGCAGCTTGATGCGCCACAGGACGTAGGAGGGCCGGGCGCCGAGACTGGCCGCCGCCTGCTCGTACATCGGGTCAAGACGTACTGTCGCCGCCGAAACCGACGAATAGGCGAACGCGGTGACAAGAATCGTGTGCGCCAGGATCACGATCCAGCGCGTCCCGTTCAGCAGCATCGGCGGCTTGCTGAACGCGACGAGCACGGCGAGGCCCACGACGACGGACGGCACGGCGACCGGCAGCATGAACAGCGCGTCGAGGAATCGCCTGCCGCGGCTGCGCAGCGAGGCGGCCGCGAGCGCGGCCCAGGAGCCGATGGTGAGGGCGAGCAGGCTGGCGCTGACGGCGGTGATCAGGCTGGTGGTCAAGGCCTGGAGGGAGTCGCCGCCGGTCGCTGCCGCGTAGTGCCCGGTGGTCGGCCCGGAGGGGAAGGCGCCGGACCAGTTGGTGGTGAACGACGCGGCGAGGACGACCAGCAGCGGCACCGCGAACAGCGGGACGAAGAGCACGAAGAACACGGCCCAGGCGGCCCACTTCCCCGTACGGCTATGCACCAACACGGCGGCTCACCATCCGATACAGGCTGTAGAGACCGACGGAGATCGCGATGTTGACGACGGCGACGACACAGGCGGCCGGATAGTCGGACTCCAGGATCGCCTTGCTGTAGACGAGCATCGGCAGGGTCGTGACCCCTTTCGCGCCGGTGAACAGCACGATGCCGAACTCGTTGAGACACATCACGAGGACGAGGCTGCCGCCCGCGGCGAGCGCGGGAAGCGCCTCGGGAACGATCACCTGCCGCACGATCCGGGCCGGCTTCGCGCCCAGCGAGGACGCCACCTCCAGCTGCGCACTGTCGAGTTGTGAGAACGCGGCGAGCAGCGGACGCATGACGAACGGGGTGAAGTACGTGATCTCGGCGAGCAGTACGCCCCACGGGGTGGTGAGGAAGTCGAAGGGGCCGCTCGACCCTCCGGTGACGTCCGTCCACAGGCCGTTGGCCATGCCGACGTTGCCGTAGATGAACAGGAGGGCGAGCGTGATCAGGAACGACGGGAAGGAGAGGAAGACGTCGATGAACTTGGCGACCGCCTTGCCGCCGGGGAACGGTACGAACGCGATGACCATGGCCAGGACGAAGCCCAGCACCAGGCATCCGGCCGTGGAGCCGACCGCCAGCCACACGGTGGTCGTCAGCGCGGAGCGGAAGGACTCGGAGGCGAACACGTCGCCGTACGGGGCGAGCGAGGTGCCACCCTCGTCCGGGCTGACGGACTGCTGGACGACGAGGGCCAGCGGGTAGAGGAAGACCAGCGCGAGGAGCGCCACGGGCGGCAGCGCCCAGACGAAGCGGGGGACGCGGCGGCCCTCGCGGACCGGGGCCTGCGGGCCGCCCGCCGACGGGGCCGTCGCGGAGGGGCCCGTCGCGGAGGGGGCCGTCGCGGAGGGGGCCGGCCCCTCGCCCCCGGTACGCGGACGCGGGGCCGTCACGGCCCTGGTGCCCGGGGTGACGGGGTGCGCGGCGCTAACCATCGGTCCCTCCCCCGGTTCCCGGCGCCGTGCCCGCGGGCAGCAGCACCGCGTCCTCGGCCGCGAAGTGCAGCGTGACCTTGTCACCGAGGGCGGGTGTCTCCCGCAGTTCGCGGAGGTCGGCCTTGACCCGGTGCCCGTCGACGTCGACGTACAGCCGGTGAGTGGAACCCCGCCACTGGACCTCGGCGATGGTGCCGCTCAGTGCGTTGGGGCCGTCGCCGAGCCCGACGAGGTGGGGCCTGACGCAGAGGGTGGCGGTGGCGCCGCCGGCCGCGTCGCCGGTCGGTACGTCGAGTGCGCGGCCGGCGAAGTCGACGGTGCCGGTGGTGTCGGCGACGGTGACCGGGAGGAGGTTCGCGTTGCCGACGAACGACGCGGTGAACTCCGTACGCGGACGGCGGTACAGGTCCTGCGGAGTGCCGCAGTCCTGCAGACGTGCCTTGTCCATGACGGCGATCCGGTCGGCGAGGGTGAGCGCCTCGACCTGGTCGTGGGTGACATACAGGATGGAGACGTCCGGCAACTCCCGGTGCAGCCGCGCGAGTTCGGCGAGCATTCCGGAGCGCAGCTGCGCGTCGAGCGCGGAGAGCGGTTCGTCGAGCAGGAGGACGCCCGGGCGGGTCGCGAGCGCCCGGGCGATGGCGACGCGCTGCTGCTGGCCGCCGGAGAGTTCGCGCGGGTAGCGCGTGGCGTAGGCGGCCATGCCGACGAGTTCGAGGGCCTCGGCGACCCGCTCGGGGATCTCCGCCTTGGCCGCCTTGCGGGCCTTCAGCCCGAAGGCGACGTTGTCCTGGACCCGCATGTGCGGGAAGAGGGCGTACTGCTGGACGACCATGCCGATGCCGCGCTTGTGCGGCGGCAGCCCGGTGACGTCGCGGTCGCCGATGTGGACCCGGCCCGAGGCGGGCTGCACGAATCCGGCGACGGCGCGCAGGGCGGTGGTCTTGCCGGACCCGGAGGGCCCGAGCAGCGCCATGACCTCGCCGGGTTCGACGGTCAGATCGAGCCGGTCGAGGACGGTGTTCCCGCCGTACGCGACGCTGACCCGGTCGAACCTGATGCCGCTGCGGACGGCCGCGGCCCCGCCCGTCATGCCTCTGCCCGCGCGATCAGATCCGGGAGTTCGGCGACCGAGCCGAGGACGTGCGTGGCGCCGTGGCGGGTCAGCTGGTCCTTGTCGTGGGCGCCGGTGAGGACTCCCGCGACGAGTCCGGCGCCGGACCGTACGCCGCTGAGCATGTCGTACGAGGTGTCGCCCGCGACGACGGTCTGCTGGACGCCGTCGACGGCGCCGGTGCGCAGGAACGCGGCGAGGACCATGTCCGGGTAGGGGCGGCCCCGGCCGCCCGCGTCGGCCGGGCAGAGGGTCAGGGCGACCAGGTCCTGCCAGCCGAGCGCGGCCAGGATGGCGTCCTGGGTGGTGCGGGCGAAGCCGGTGGACAGGACCACGGTCCGGCCCTCGGCCCCGAGCCGTTCGATGGCCTCGCGGGCGCCGGGGATCGGCGCGATGCGGCCACCGTCGACCAGTTCTCCGTACGCCTCCTCGAAGGCGGTGTTGGCCTGCTGGGCGCGGCCCTCGTCGCCGAAGAGGTGACGGAAGACGGAGATCTTGGACTCGCCCATGGTGGCGCGTACGTAGTCGAGCTTCTCCGCGTGGTCGGCGGAGCCGGGCTCCACGCCGAGGCGTTCGGCCGCGGCGGAGAATGCCTGCTCGACGAGGCCGCCGTCGGCGACGGTGGTGCCGGCCATGTCGAGGACGACCAGATTGAACGGGGTCTGCGGGGTCTGCGGGGCCTGCGGGGTCTGCGAGGTCTGCAAGGTCTGGCGGGTCTGCGGGGCCTGCGGGGTCTGCGGGGTCAACTTCTTCACCAGTCCAATTCGTTGGCGGTCGTTTCGGCGATGGCGGGCGAGCAGGTCATGCCCCGGCCGCCCGGTCCGGTGACCAGCCAGACGCCGTCTCGCACCTGCTGGCGGTGGACGACCCGGCTGGTGTCGGTGCACTGGGCGTAGACCCCCGCCCAGCGGTGCCGGATCCGCGGCAGCGGGCGGCCCAGGAAGGCTTCGACGACCCCGGTGAGGTGCTCGTACGGCTCCTCGACGGTGTCGAAGGAGAAGGGGTGCTCGTACTCGTGGGTGTCGCCGATGGTCAGTCCGCCGTCGCGGCGCTGCACCATCAGGAGCTGCATCCTGTGCTGTGCGGCGGTGGGCGCCTGCGCCTGCTCGGCGTTGAGCGTGTCCAGCGCCTCACTCCGGTACGCCGGGTAATAGCGGAAGCTGTCGGCGTCGGCGACGGAGGTGGTGAGCGGCTCGCCGAGCGGGTCGGTCTGCATCATCTGGAGGCGGACGCGGCGCACCGGCAGGTCGGGGCCGGCCAGTTCGCGGACGAGTCCGCCGAGCCAGGCACCGGTGGCCAGGATCACCGCGTCGCCGGTGTGCACATCGCCGTGGTCGTCACGGACGGCGGCGGTGCCCACCACCTCGCGGACCTCGCGCCCGCCCAGGTACGTATAGCGCCCGGACTTCAACAGTTCCTGCTTCAGCGCGAGTTGTGCGGTGCGCGGCTCGACCGCCGCGTCCCGCTCGCACCACAGCGCGGCGGCGAATTCGCCGCGCAGCGCGGGGTTGACCGCGCGGGCCTCGTGGGCGGTGAGCAGCTTGTAGCCGCGGGCCGCCGCGTCGGGGCGGGCGACGGCCGCCTCGGCGACGGCGGTCTCCAGCTCGGTACGGAGCGGGGTGAGCGAGCCGCAGGCCCGGAACCCGAGGCCGGGAACGCGGGCCCCGATGCCCTCCCACAGCTCACGGGCGCGCAGCGCGGTCTCCAGCTCCTCACCACCGGCCCGGCCGCTGACCCATATCTGTCCGAAATTGCGGAGCGATGCTCCGCGCGCCTCGCTCTCGCGCTCGATCTGTACGACCTCGTGGCCGCGGTTCACTGCGTGCCAGGCGTGCATGGTTCCCACCACGCCGGCTCCTACGACGATGACTCTCACGACGGCCACGCTCCTCGGGGCCGGTGACCCGTACGGATCGGTACGGCAACGGGAGGGTGAACTGGACCCCAAACCTGGACTAGACCCGTTATCTTCTCGTTACCTACCCGAGTTGGCCGGCGCCCGCGGTGGCCGCCGGAGATGTGGTCAGCGTCCGTCCTGCGGGCCCAGGTGCGCGGTGAAGGAGAACCGGTCCCCGCGGTACAGCGTCCGTACGCGCTCCAGCGGCTTCCCGTCCGTATCGCGCGAGATCCGGTGGATCAGCAGCATGGGCAGGGCGGGCGGCGTACCGATGAGCAGCGCCTCGCGCGGTGTCGCGAGCACGGTCTCGATCCGCTCGTCCGCATCGCCGAAGGCGATCGAGAGCCGGTCGCGAAGGTAGGCGTAGAAGGACGAGTCGGGGTCGAACTCCGTGTCCAGGTCCGGCGCGCGGGCGACGGAGACGTACGTGCTCTCCAGGCCGACCCGGTCGTCATCGGCGAGCAGCACCCGCTCCAGGTGCCAGACCGGTTCACCGCGTCCCACCCCGACGTCGGCGGCGAGCGCCTCGGGGCAGGGGAACCGCTCCAGCCCGATGAGGTGACGGCCGGGGGTACGGCCCTGGCGGCGTACGCCCTCCGTATAGCTCGCCAGGGAGAGCGGCTGCTCCAGCTTCGGGCCCGCGACTACGGTGCCGCGCCCCTGGCGGGCGAGCCGCCCCTCCAGCAGGAGCTCACGCAGGGCCTGACGCACTGTCTCGCGCGAGACTTCATAGCGCTCGGCGAGATCGCGTTCGGTGGGCAGCATGCCCCCCTCGCCCAACTCCTCTATGAGGAGGGCGACATGAGCCTTGACGGCGTAGTACTTGGGGATGCGGCCATGCTCCGGGATGCCGGAGCGGATGGGTGCGCCAGGTGTCTGGTCGTGCGGGTAGTCCACGGCCCGATGGTGGCAGACGGACATGAACACTCGTGGACGGGCGGCTCAGTGGCCGGGCCCGGAGCGGGGGCGTCGCATGCGGCGGGACCAGATCACCAGGGCCCCGCCACCGATCAGGAACCCGGCGACGGTGATGCCCGGGTACGGAACGATGGCCGGGCCGGTACGGGCCAGTTCGGGGAGGTCGCCCTTCACCGGGGTCCGGCCGGGTGCGAACGGGCGGAGGGTGCCGCGGGCGGCGGGGGCCTCGCTGGTGCCGGGGGCCTTGCCGGTCCCATGGGCCTTGCTGGTCCCGTGGATCTCGCCGGTGGCGGGGGCCTCACCAGTGGTGGGGGTCTCACCGGTCCCGGGGGCCTCACGGGTCCCGGGGGCCTCACGGGTCCCGGGGGCCTTGCCGGCCCCGTGGATCTCGCCGGTGGCGGGGGTGTCACCGGTGCCGGAGGCCTTGTCGGCGCCGAGGGCCTTGCCGGTCCCCGGGGTCTCGCCGGTCCCGTGGATCTCGCCGGTGGCGGGGGCCTTGCCGGCCCCGTGGATCTCGCCGGTGGCGGGGGTGTCACCGGTGCCGAGGGCCTTGCCGGTCCCCGGGGTCTCGCCGGTCCCACGGGTCTCGCCGGTGGTGGGGGCCTCACCGGTCCCAGGGGCCTTGCCGGTCCCGTGGATCTCGCCGGTGGCGGGGGCCTCGCCAGTGGTGGGGGTCTCACCGGTCCCGGGGGCCTCACGGGTCCCGGGGGCCTTGCTGGTCCCACCGATGACTCCAGCCCCTTCGGTTTCTCCGGTCCCTTCGGTGTCTCCCGTATCGGCCGACTCGTCGCTGTCGCTGTCGCTGTCACCGGTGCTGTCCTCGACGACGGCGAACGGGTAGTCGTCGGACTCGCCGACCCAGGACCCGTCGTCCTTCACCGCCCCGCCGCTCGCCGCGTGCTGGCGCTGGACGATCGCCGCGTTGGCGGTGATCCGGCCCGGGACGGCGTCGGAGGTGAACGCCATCCGGACCTCGACGGTGACGGTACGGCCCGCCGGGACGGTGAAGCCGGCGAAGTCGTCGGCGCCGACGCCGCCGAAGACGCCGATGTGTTCGTCCTGGTCGGTGGTCTCCCAGCTGACCCGGTGCTCCACATCGGGACGGGAGGGCTCGGCGAACTCCAGCTGGATCTGGTCGGCGGTCAGCTTCCGGTCCTCGTCGGTGAGGACCAGCACCGGGTGGATGGCCCGACACGACTCGGTGGTCGTGTTGGTCAGGTCCAGGAACCAGGTTCCGTAGCCGCCGCCGGGTGTGTAGGTGTCGGGGCCGCCGCGGATGCGGGTGCTGATCGGGAAGTCGCTCGCCTCCGGATCACCGCAGGTGGGCTGCTGGTCGGCGATGGCGGTGTCCGGCTTCGAGACCGGGGTGACCGAAGGTGCGGCGGAGGCAGGGGCGGCGGAGGCGCCGCCAAGGACCGCGGGGACCACGCTCGCCGCCGCCAGCCCGAGCGCGAGCCCGTGCCGCGTCCGGCCGGGCGGCGGGGACGAGGACGGGTGCGGGTGCGGCGAGGGAGGACTGGCCGGGGCGGCGGACACGGGGAGGGAGGCGGCGGCCGGGGGAAGGGACGTGGGACCGGATGCGGGACTCGACTCGGGGGTGGGCGCGGCGGACGGCGTAGCCGACGGGGGTGGTGTCGGGGACATGCGGGGTCACCCTTCGCTGCTCGCGGGAACGGTCGGCTGGGAGGGTGTTGAAGACCTTGGCCGGACCGGGGGTCGGCGGTCGGCGCGTACAGCCACAAGGCGCAAGGGACGCGCGCGCCGGCCGCCACGGGTCCGGCCAAGATCTTCAGCACCCGCCCAGCCCTGTGCTCCGGAGTTCACCGGTTCTGGGCCGCGACGCTGCCACGCACGCGCGTGGCGCCCGGCACCGACATGCCGGGGGGCCGCCCGGCCGACAGCCGGGAACCGCTCGACCGGCCCAGCCGCGCACCCCGCGGCCCGCGCCTTCGGCCCCGCACGACGGACAGCCGGTATCCGGACTCGCCCGCACCGCTCACCCCCCGTCCGCGCCCGCGAACCGCCCGAACAGCGGGGCCAGGACCAGTTGCGCGGCCCCCTCCGCGACCGGCCGGTCCCCTCCCCCGGCGGCGGTCACCGGAACCGGCGCGTCGACGCCGCCCAGCCGGGCGCGCTCGTCGATCACCGCGCGGACGCCTCGTACGTACGCGTCGGGATCGGCGGCGACGGTACGGCCGCCGAGCACCACCCGGTCGATGTCGAGCAGCCCGACGAGGTTCGCGGCGCCGGTTCCCAGCACCCGGGCGGCCTCCGCGACATCGCCGCGGGCGACGGCGGCGAGACAGAGCGCCTCGATGCAGCCGCGCCCCCCGCAGCCGCACACCGGCCCGTCCAGTTGGACGGTCTGGTGCCCGAACTCACCGGCCCCGGTACGGGCCCCGCGGTGCAGCCCCCCGCCGAGGACCAGCCCGGCACCGAGCCCCGTCCCGAGGTGCAGATACGCGAAGTCGCCCGCGCCCGCCGCGCCCAGGGCGAGCCCGAGGGCGGCGGCGTTGGTGTCCTTGTCGACGACGACGGGCAACCCGGTCCTCGCGGCGAGCGCGTCCCGCAACGGATAACCGTCCCACTGCGGGAACCCGGTGACGCGGTGCAGCACCCCGCCCCGGTGGTCGAGCGGCCCCGGCACCGCGACGCCGACCCCGAGCACCGGCCGGTCGACGAGCCGCACGCCGAGGTCCCGCGCGGAGGGGACAGCCCCCGCGCCCCCGCCCCACACGGAGGGAACCGACCCTGCGTCCACGTCCCGCACGGACGAAACCACCCCCGCACCCACGCCCCGCACAGACGAAACCACCCCCGCACCCCCGCCCCACACGGACGCGACCGCGTACGCCGCCATCGCGAGCACCTCGTCCGCCGGGGCGCCGAAGTCCAGCGGGTCGGTGCGGCTCGCGGCGACCGTGCCGGCCAGGTCGACCAGGACCACCGTCAGTTCGTCGCGGTCCAGGTGCAGGCCGATCGCGTGACCGGCGTCCGGCACCAGCCGCAGCACGGTGCGCGGCTTGCCTCCGGTGGAGGCGCGGTGGCCCGCCTCGGTCGCCAGACCCTCGGCCCGCAGCCGAGTGGTGATCTTGCTGACGGCCTGCGGCGTGAGCCCCGTGCGCTCGGCGAGTTCGAGCCTGCTGATGCCGCGCTCGCCTGCCACCCGCAGCAGATCCAGCACCAGCGCCGCGTTGTGACTGCGCAGGGTCGGGAGGTTGGCGCCGCTATTACTCCTGTTCACCGCCTCATTGTCCCTGTTGCTTGCACTTTGGCAACAGCGTTGCTTAAGTGTCAGCCATGACCACGACTGGCAACGCGACCCACGAGACGCACGGACTGTCCGAGGCCTCTCTGTCGTCCGAGACATCTCGGCTGTCCGAGACCCCCCTGCGCGTCGGACTCGTCGGCTACGGCCTGGCGGGTTCCGTATTCCACGCCCCGCTGATCGCCGCGACCGAGGGCCTCGTCCTCGACACGGTCGTCACGTCGAGCGAGGAGCGGCGGGCGCAGGCGCGCGCCGAGTTCCCGGACGTACGGTTCGCCGCGTCACCGGAGGAGCTGTGGGGGCGCGCGGACGAACTCGATCTGATCGTGATCGCCTCGCCGAACAGGACCCATGTCCCGATCGCGACCGCCGCGCTCGAGGCCGGTCTGCCGGTCGTCGTGGACAAGCCGATCGCCGGTACGGCCGCCGAGGCGCGGGAGCTCGCGGCCCTCGCCGAGGAGCGCGGGCTGCTGCTCTCGGTGTTCCAGAACCGCCGCTGGGACAACGACTTCCGTACTCTCGCCCGCCTGGTCGCGGACGGCGAGCTGGGGACCGTACAGCGCTTCGAGTCCCGTTTCGAGCGGTGGCGCCCGCAGCCGAAGGGCGGCTGGCGCGAGTCGGGCGACCCGGGGGAGATCGGCGGGCTGCTGTACGACCTGGGCAGCCATGTCGTCGACCAGGCGCTCATGCTGTTCGGCCCGGCGGTGCGGGTGTACGCGGAGTCCGACGTACGCCGCCCCGGCGCCGCCGCCGACGACGACACGTTCCTCGCGATCACCCATGCCGGCGGGGTCCGCTCGCATCTGTACGTCAGCGCCACCGCGGCCCAGCTCGGTCCGCGCTTCCGGGTGCTCGGCTCGACCGCCGGCTATGTGAAGTACGGCCTCGATCCGCAGGAGGCCGATCTGCGCGCGGGCGCACGCCCGGCGGCGGGCCGGCCGTGGGGCGAGGAGCCCGAGGAGCTGTGGGGCCGGATCGGTTCGGGCGAGTCCCCGCTGACGGGCGGCGGCGCCCCGATTCGTACGCTGCCGGGCGACTACCCCGCGTACTACGCGGCGGTCACCGATGCGCTGCGCGGAAAGGGCGACAATCCAGTGACCGCCCTCCAGGCCGCAGCGACCCTGGACGTACTGGAGGCCGCCCGCCGCTCGTCCCGCGAGGGGGTCACCGTGACCCTGCCCGCCGTATCCCCGTCCGCCTCCGCCGACACCGAGGAGCAGCCCGTATGAACCCCACCGCTCCGACCATCTCCGAGCTCATCGCCCAGGAGCGCCGACTGACGCTGCCGCATTTCAGCTACGACGACGCGTACGCGCTCGGCGGGCTGCTCGTCTCGATGGCCCGGGAGAGGCACGCCCCGATCGCGATCGACATCCGACGCGGCGCGCAGCAGCTGTTCCATGCCGCGCTGCCGGGATCGAGCGCCGACAACGACGCCTGGATCGACCGCAAGCGACGGGTGGTGGAACGCTTCGGCGAGAGCTCGTACCTGGTCGGATCCCGGTTCCGGGCGAAGGGCACGACGTTCGACGACGCCTCGCGCCTGGATCCGGACGCGTACGCCGCGCACGGCGGTTCGTTCCCGATCGCGGTCGAGGGCGCGGGGGTCATCGGCTCGGTGACGATCTCGGGCCTGCCCCAGGCGGAGGACCACGCCATGGTGGTCGAGGCGCTGGAACACTTCGCGACGACGATCGGCGCATGACGCGGAGGAGGGGTGAGGCGCTGCTCGCACAGCACCCCACCCCTCCGACCTCTGCTCCGCATTCTGATCGGCCGCCGCAGGGCCGCGCCCTGGGCCCACAGCGGCCGAATCAAGCCCGTCCGGCGATCGAGGACATCTTTCGGCCCGTCCGGCGATCGAGAACGAAGCGGCCACCCGGATGCCCCGAGCAGACCGGCTCCGCCGCCGCTACGCGTCCTTCAGCTCCTGCCGCTGCCGCCCCAGCCCGACGACCTCCAGCTCCACGACATCCCCGGCCCTCAGGTACGGCTTGGGCTCGGGCCGCCCCATGGCGACCCCGGCGGGCGTCCCGGTGTTGATCACATCGCCCGGGTACAGCGTCATGAAGTGGCTGAGATACCGGACCACCTCGCCCACCGGGAAGATCTGGTCGGCCGTCGTGCCGTCCTGCTTCAGCTCACCGTTGACCCAGAGCTTCATCGGCAGCGCCTGCGGATCGGCGATCTCGTCCGCCGTCACCAGCCACGGCCCCAGCGGGTTGAACGTCTCGCAGTTCTTCCCCTTGTCCCAGGTGCCGCCGCGCTCGATCTGGAACTCGCGCTCGGAGACGTCGTGCGCGGTCGCATACCCGGCGACATGCGCGAGCCCCTCCTCGGCGGACTCCAGGTAGCGGGCGGTGCGCCCGATGACGACCGCGAGCTCGACCTCCCAGTCGGTCTTGACGCTGCCGCGCGGCACCAGCACCGTGTCGTCGGGCCCGATGACGGTGTCCGGCGCCTTGAAGAACAGGATCGGCTCGGTGGGGATCTGCGCGCCGGTCTCGGCGGCGTGGTCGTGGTAGTTCAGCCCGATGCACACGATCTTGCCGATCCGGGCGAGCGGCGGACCGACCCGCAGCCCGTCGGCGTCGAGCTCGGGCAGCCCACCGGGCGCGGCCGCGGCGGCCCGTACCCGGGCGAGCGCGGACTCGTCGGCGAGCAGCGCGCCATCGATGTCGGTGACGATCCCCGACAGGTCACGCAGGGTTCCGTCCTCGTCCAGCAGCGCCGGTCGTTCCGCGCCGGCCGTACCCACACGAAGCAGCTTCAACGGTCTTTCTCCCCTTGGTCGAGATCGGGCCCGTCGGATGGGTGGCGGCCATCGCAGGCTGTCCGATCGTCCAAGACATCCGATCACTCCGCAAGACCCTGTTCACACACTGGACCGGCGCACTCGCCGCCCCGGTTACGCCGCGGCGGCCATGGCGGTGCCCGCGGCCGGCATGTCGCGGTAGAGGACGGCCCGCTCGATCGCGGTCCACGTCGTGCTCGTGACGACGTACAGCGCGGCGGCGAGCGGTACGACGGACACGGTGAAGAGGGTGGCGAAGGACATCAGGGGCATGAGCTTCGTCATCGCGCCCATGCCCGGGACCGGCTGCCCGTCGGGGCCGGTGGTCGGGGTGACGGGGTTGGCGGCCATCTGCCGCTTCGTACGCCGGAAGTTGAAGGTCGCCACGACGGCGACGATCGCGAACAGGCCGAGGTAGACCATGCCCTGCGCCCCGAACAGCCCGCCGTGCGCGAGCGCGTCGTGCCAGCGCTCGCCGAGCGGGGCGTCGAAGAGCTGGTGGCCGAGGAGCGCGTTGGGGTCGCCGCCGATCTTCTGGCTGGAGAAGAGGTGGTAGAGGAGAAAGAAGGCGGGCATCTGCAGCAGGCTGGGCAGGCAGCCGGACAGCGGTGAGACCTTCTCCTCCTTGTGCAGCTCCATGAGCGCCTTCTGCATGCGCTCGGGGTTCTTGCCGTGCTTCTTGCGCAGCTCGGCGATCTGCGGCTGGAGCCGGGTGCGGGCCTTCTGACCGCGCGCCGCAGCCCGCGACAGGGGGTGCACGGCGAGCCGCACGAGCGCCGTGAACAGGACGATGGCGGCGGCGGTGGACGCGGTCTGGAAGAGCGGGTGCAGCACATCGGCCAGTGCGCCGACCAGGTCGGCGAATGCGGACATGAAGACGGACATGGGTGAGCCCTCCGGGGGTCTCGTCGTGCCGGGAAGTGAGGACGAACTCGGCATGACGAACCGCGAGGGGGTGCCTACGGGCAGGGGTGCCTACGGGTACTGAGGTGGGCCCCGGTACTGCGATGAGCCCCGGTAAGTACTTCTGTCAGCCCCGGCACTGCCGTGCACTCCGGTACTGCTGTGAACCCCTACGCGGCCGTCGGGAGGGCACGGCCGGGGGCTCGGGGGCGTCTGCGGCCCTTGGCGTCCGGGTCTCGCTGGGGCAGGAACGCGGTGCGTTTCTCCCGCTCGCGCATGGCCGTACGGACCCGGGTGCGCGGTACGGGGGCGGCGCAGCGGGCACTGACGACCGAGGCGGCGACGAGCGCCGAGCCGGCGGCCGCGGTGGCGGCGAGCGCGACGGCGGCGGCGGAGAGACTGCCGCCTTCGGCGAGGAGCACTTCGGTCACGAGGAAGACCAGCAGTCCGGCGGGGCGGAGCAACCGGGCGAGGCCATCGCGCAGACGCGTCGTGTCACCGCTCATCGGCCCCTCCCCTCTCCCCTGCGTTCGCGCGTTCGGCTCTTCGGCCGTTGTTCAGCTCTTCAGCCGTTATACACGATGGGTCCGACACGGTCGTCAGCCCTGAGGGGCGTTCGGTCTCCGGCGGCCGCGCGCCGTCGACCGACGGCAACGGTCAGCGTCCGGTCCTCGAAGAAGCGCCGCTGAGCCCCGTGTCCTCCCCGTCCGCCCCCGCGTCCTCCTCCGGAGCACCGATCTCGTCCCGCGCGAGCACCTCGCTGTCCGGCCGTTCGTCGCGCTCGCGCGGCCCCGCGTACGTCACGGCGAGCGCGACGACGAGGTTGGCGCCCAGCGCCACGATGCCCGCGTTCACGCCCCACACCGGATCGTTCTCCGTAAACACGAAACCGCACACCACGCCCACGCCGACGACCAGCCCGCTCATCGCCCCGAGCAGCGTCAGCCGCCGCCACATCAACCCCAGCAGCACCATGGGGAGCAGCTGCGCCATCCCCTCGTACGAGATGAGCGAGAGCCGTACGAGGGTGTTCGGTGCGGTGTACGTGAGCACCAGCGCGATCACGCCCGCGACCACCACGACGGTCTGCGCGGCGCCCTTCTGCCGCCGCTCCCACCGCGGCACGAGCGACAGCACGCTGCGCCCCCACATCGTGCCGATGACCAGCATGAAGACGGCCATCGGCACGATCGACGAGAGCACCGCCGCCACGCCGATGACGCCGACCGCCCAGGCGGGCAGGGAGTCCACGACGAGCTTGAAGAGCGCCAGGTTGGACTCGGCACCGACGAGCCCGGGCACGACGAAGAGCGCCGCCATGCCGAGCAGCATCGGCACGAAGAGCAGCACGTTGTAGGCGGGCAGCCACATCGCGTTGCGGCGCAGTACGTCGGCGTTCTTCGCGCCGAGATACCCGGCGACGGTCGTCGGGAAGATCACCACGGTGAGGGAGTTGAGGAACGAGGTGCTGATGAACCACGCCTGCCCGAGCCCGCTGTCCCCGTGCCCGGGGAAGGTCAGCCAGTCGCTCTTCTCGGTGACGAGCCGGTCGAGGAAGGGCCCGTACCCGTCGAAGTAGTGCAGCGGTACGTAGAAGGCGAGGAACCCGAGTGTGGCGATGACGAGGACGTCCTTGAGGACGGACACCCACGCGCTGCCGCGCAGCCCGCTCACCACGACGAAGCCGGTGGTGACGGCGAACGCTATGAAGTAGGCCCAGTTCAGGCTGATGGCACCGTAGGAGATGGTCGAGACGACCACGCCCATGCCGGTGATCTGGAGCTGGATGTACGGCAGCAGGAAGACGGTCGCGAGAACGGCGACCAGTGCACCGAGCCAGGGCCGGCCGAAGCGGTGCGCCACCATGTCGGTGATCCCGACGAGCCCGTGCTTGCGTGCGTACGCCCAGAGCGTCGGCCCGACGACGTAACCGAGGGCGTATCCGCAGGACATGTACGCCACCACGTACAGCACCGGCGCCCCGTAGTTGTAGCCCCATCCCGCGGCGCCCAGGTAGCTGAAACTGGTGTAGCCCTCGCCGGCCATCAGCACCCAGATGAACACGGTCCCGAGACTGCGCCCGCCCACGGACCACTCGGCGAGCCCGCCGCCCGCTCCGCTCCCCTTCCGCCGCCCACGCATCGCGAGCAGCCCGAGGGCGACGGTGGCGACCATGAAGACCCCGAAGACGGAGGTCGCGACTGCCGCGTTCACCGGCGGTCCCCCCGCCGGGTCAGCCATACGGCGACGGGTGTCAGCAGGGTCGCCCCGAGCAGCCACACGAAGAGGAACGGCAGTCCGAGAACGACGGGATGGACCCGGTTCACGAACGGCAGCACCCCCAGGTACAGCACATAGGGGACCAGCAACCACAACAAATGGGGACGTCGTCTGAGCACGTCAGGGAACCTTAGTGCGATGCGGCTGACGCGCCCGGACGTCCGTCAGCCTCCCCCATACGACAAGCCGGTATCGGGAGGTGAATTCGGGCGTGCACGTAGTGAGCGTCACATAGGAACCGGGCGTTCCGTACCCCGCGTACGGCTTCACGTTGCTGCGCGGGACGGCCGCGATGACACCGCTGTCGCGGGCGCTGGTCTGCCCGAGCGTCCGGTCGACGGTGTACGTGTAGACGGCGTCCCGGGTCTCGACGTCGATCCGGTCCCCGCGCCGCAGCCGGTTGATGTACCGGAAGGGCTCACCGTGGGTGTTGCGGTGCCCGGCGAGCGCGAAATTGCCCGGCCGGCCGGGCTGCGCGGTGCGCGGATAGTGCCCGACGTACCCCTTGTCGAGGACGCCGTGCTTGCTGATGCCCTGGGCTACGGGGGCGGTGAGCCCGATCCGCGGGATACGGATGACGGCGTACGTCTGATCCCAGCGCGGCGCGGCGGGCGGCGCGGTGCGGCCCACGGACGAACGGCTGCCCGAGGCCCCGCTGTCCGCCGCACGCCCGCTCCCCGCCCGGTCTCCGCCCCCACCTCCGCTTCCCCCGTCCTTGAGTCCTGGTGGCTCGCTCCACTCCCTCTCCAGGGCCTGAACCCGGTGTTCGGCGTCGGCACGGGCCTGCCGGTTGGTCCACCACAGCTGATGAACAACGAGCAACAACAGGACGACCCCGAGGGTCACCACCACCTCTGCGCCCGTCCAGAGCCCGCGCGCGGCGATCCGCCGCCCCCGCGAGTTCCGCTGCACCACGACCGGTATCCGCTCCCGCACGGCCCGCACCATAAGGCCATGTCCTGTAACTCTCCAGGGCCGGGACAAGCCTCCGTCCCGATGCCGTACAGCAGTACGGTGTGGTCCATGCGCCCCGACACGCCTGCTGACCACACCACCGAAGCCGAGCGCCTGCTGCGCACCGCGGCGCAGTACCCCGAGGACCGTGAGCCGCTGCTCCTCCAGGCCGCGGCCCATCTGGAGCTCGCCGGTGACCGCGCCCGCGCCACCACCCTCTACGACGAGCTGCTCGGCTCCCCCGACCTCGACCACCCGCATCTGGTCAAGGCCCTGAACGCGGCCAACCTGTGGGAGTACGGCCACGAGGCCGAGGCCCGCGCGATCCTCGACGGCATCCGCGCCGCGGGCCCGCTCGACCCGGCGCCCTGGGAGATCGCGGCCGAGACCCTCGAATCGCACGACGAGCTGGATGCGGCGCACGACTGCTTCACGACCGCGCTGACGCTCCTCCTGACACCGGGCGAGGAGGTCCCGTACGCCGTGCAGTCGCTGCTGATCGGCCGCCACCGGGTGCGCAGGCTGATGGGCGCCGACCACGACATCTGGGACGAGCTGGCCGACACCGTCCACACGGCCGCCGTCTCGCTGGACGAGCTGCACGACCCGAAACGCCTGTGGGCGCTGGGCTCCTCGGACCCGGGCGAGCTCCGGGCCGAGATCACCCGCCTCCGCGCCGAGCTGGGCACGTACCGCACCGCGCTGTCCCGCCCCTTCCCGGTGGCGGTGCTGCACTGGCCGGCCGCCGAGTTCGACGAACTCCTCACCGCGTACCCGAGCCTGCGCAGCGAGTACCCCTCCCGCCCCGACCACCTGGCCCGCCTGGAGGCCGCCCTCCGCGACCTCCACCAGGCCGGCACCCCGAACCTCGGCATCGTGACCGGCACGGTCCCGTCGTACGAGGCCTTCGCCGCCTCGGAGGCCACGTCCCCCGCCGACCCGGACCTCCTCCCCCAGTACGCCACCACCCTCGCCGCCCGCGGCCGGGCCGTCCCCTGGCCCCCGGCCCGGACCGCCGCCTGCTGGTGCGGCTCGGGCCGGACGTACCAGGAGTGCCACGGCGCCGCGTGACCGCCGGTACGGAGACGCCCCCTCGAATCGGCCCCGGCCGGGGCCGTCTCCGTACCGCAGGACGTGACCGCACAGCCCACGGCAGCCGGTGGGGTGGGGGGTGATTGCGAACGTGACACGTCGGCCCGCGAGTGTCACGTTGTCGCGACGGAGTCCCCCCGCACCCGGCCCCGGAGGCGGCACCTGCCCCTCCCCACCCCCGGAATCCATAAGCTTCCGCCATGCCCGAACTCCAACGCCTCCGCGCCGACCACGCCCCGGCCCTGCTCGCGTTCGAGCAGGAGAACCGCGCCTTCTTCGCCGCCTCGATTCCGGACCGCGGCGACGACTACTTCGCCCACTTCGCCGCCCGCCACGCCGCCCTGCTCGCCGAACAGGACGCGGGACTCTGCTACTTCCACGTCCTGGTGGACACGGATTCCGGCGGCGAGGGCGAGATTCTGGGCCGCTTCAACCTGATCGACGTCGCGGACGGCTCCGCCGAACTCGGCTTCCGCATGGCCGAAAAGGCCACCAACCGGGGCCTGGCCACGGCCGCCGTCCGCGAACTCTGCACCCTGGCCGCCACGGAGTACGGCCTGACCACCCTGCGCGCGGCAGCCGCCCTCGACAACACCGCCTCCCGCACGGTCCTGACCCGCACGGGCTTCGTCCCCACCGGAGAAGAACTCCTGCTGAACGACCGCCCAGGGCTCGGTTACGTACGGAGCACGGCCGGCGAGGCCTGCGGGGCGTAGAGGTCCGAGGGACGCGGCCCGCCGGACACGCGCCGGGCGACGGCTCGGGGTCCCGGAGCGCCGATCCCCGCCGCGCCGCCGCACACCGACCGCGGCCCCGTACCGTCCCCCGTTGCCTCCTGTCGGCGTAGCCCGGGTCCCACCCCGCCCCGGTCCGCCCCGGCAGCGGCCGGGGCGCGGTCATGCCGCAGGTCAGAACTTCCAGGCGGGGTCGTTCGCAATCTTCAGCATTGCGGTGGTGTCCAGCTGCGGCTGTGACCGCGTGTTGCGCGCCGCCTTCGCGTCCGGTCGGCCGGCCCACTGCTGAAGGGTCACCGTTCGGCCGTCCTTGCGCAGCACGCGGACGTACCAGGACGGTTGTCCGTCCCGGGGCAACCGCAGCGTCACGGCCTCCGCCCGTGCGCCGTCGGCGAGTTCGACCACCTGGCAGTCGCTCGCCGGGGCTGTGTCGCGCGGGGCCGGGGCGCCCGGCCGGGGGGCGACCTTCGGCATCGTGATGCTCGCGCAGAGCGGCACCTGCGGGCCCTTGGCCGTGTACTCCGCTCCGCCGACGAACTCCACCGGGCCGGTGCCGCTGTCCCACCGCACGCGGTAGGTCCGGCCGGGGAAGTCTCCCTCCCGGACGGCCGCCTTCCCCGGCGGGAGCAGCCCGACCAGGGTGCCGGCGAGTTGCTTGCTGCTCCACCGGGTCGTGTGCTCGGTTCCCGGCCCGAAGGCGTCGGGCCGCAGGGTCTGCGGCGCCGCGCTGTCGGCCGCGGCGGGCGCCAGCGGGCCGACGAGCGGGTCGGCCGCGGCCAACGGGGTCGCGCCCGGGTCGGCGCCGGGCGTGACCAGTGCCAGGGCGGCCACCGCCGCCCCCGCGGTCAGGCCCACTCCGGCAAGTGCTCCGCGGCGGCGGACACGGCTGCGTCGTCCGGCCGCGACGGCCGTGTCCACGCTGGTCCGCAGGGGCGGCTCGTCATGGAGCCCGGCCTCCAGAAGGGTCTTGACATCGTGGTTGTTCATCGCAGTGCGACCTTCTCTCGGGTGGAATCGGCTGGAGGAGCGAACGCTCCGAACGAGTCGGAGTCCGCGTCGTCCCCCAGGAGGGAGCGCAGGCGGGCCAGTGCCCGCGCGGTGTGGCTCTTCACCGTGCCGGTGGAGCAGCCCATGGCCGCGGCGGTCGCGGCGATGTCCAGATCGGCCCAGTAGCGCAGCACCACTACCGCCCGCTGGCGCGGCGGCAGGACGGCCAGTGCGGCGCGTACCTGGAGTCCCAGTGCCGGGTCCGCACAGGGCTCGGCACGGTCGGGCAGTACGCAGGAGGGCTGTTCGCGACGCCAGCGCCGCCGCATGTGGTCGACGCAGGCCCGGGTCAGTACGCGGTGGGCGTACGCCTCCATGTTCCGTATCTGGCGCCGCCGCCCCCACACGGAGTACAGCTTCGCCAGTGCCGTCTGCGTGATGTCCTCGGCGTGGTGCCAGTCACCGCACATCAGGTAAGCGGCGCGGCGCAGGTGCACCAGCCGCTCCTGGGCGAAGCCGCGGAATTCCTCCAGGTCACCGGTACGCAATGCGTGCCTCCGTTCGTCTCTGCCCCTTCGACGGAGCGGGCCCGGTGCGGGGATGTCACGAGTAGTCGGTTCTCTCCGAAATATTTTTCTGACGACCCGTTATCTCCCTGCACCCGGCCCGCTCCCTCGTTCCTGTCGAGACATGGAGGTGACCGGCACCGGCCCCTGACGCTGCCGGCGAATTCAGCCGACTCCCGGCCGGGGCCGTCCGTTCCCGTACCGCTGGGCCACAGGTGACCTCTGGCCTTGCGGATGAACGTGACAGATCGGCCGTGACCGTCACGTTGCCGCGACGAGGGGTGGGTGTCCTCTGGAATCCATATGGTTCAGCCATGCCCGAACTCCACCTCCAACGCCTCCGCCCCGACCACGCCCCGGCCCTCTTCGCCTTCGAGCAGGAGAACCGTGCCTTCTTCGCAGCATCGGTACCGGACCGCGGGGACGACTACTTCACTCACTTCGCAGCCCGGCACGCTGCCCTGCTCGCCGAACAGAACGCCGGAATCTGCCACTTCCATGTCCTGGTGAACGATGAGGGCGAGATCCTGGGCCGGTTCAATCTGGTCGACGTGGCGGACGGCTCCGCCGAACTCGGCTACCGCGTCGCCGAGAAGGCCACCGGCCACGGTGTGGCCACGGCCACCGTCCGCCGGCTGTGCACCCTGGCCGCCGAGGAGTACGGCCTGACCACACTGCGAGCCGCGACCACCCTCGACAACCCGGCCTCACAGACGGTCCTGACCCGCGCCGGATTCGTGCCCACCGGAGAAGAAGTCCTGCTGGGCGGGCGCCCTGGCACGGGCTACGTGCGGGACTTGAGCCAGGTCCGGAAGTCCGGACCCGATAACTAACCTCGCGCTTTCATGTGACTGGCTGTCCGAGAGTTGATCGGAAACGCGAAGAGTGCTCCTGACCTGCAACGATGGGACAAGCAGCCCGGGCCGAAACACGCAAGCACGTCTGGACGGTGGCCGGGAAGAAGGCCCCGGATGCCGGCGGGCAGGTGATCGTGGACCTGGACGGGGTGCTGGTGCTGGCGCACTCGGAGAAGCAGGATGCCGCAGCGACGTGGAAGAAGACGTTCGGGCATCATCCGTTGATGGCGTTCGTCGACCACGGCAGCGGCGGGAGCGAGGAGCCGGTTGCCGGCCTGTAGCGGCAGGGTAACGCGGGGAGCAATACCGGTGCCGACCACATCAGCACAGCACAACTCGCCCTGGCTCAGCGGCCGAAACGCTACCGCCGTGGCAGGCAGACGTTGATCCGGGACCGATTCCGGCGGCGGCACCCACGAGTTCGTCAACTGGCTCGCGAAGCGGGGCAGGTGGCTGTCGTACTCGGTCGGCATGACCGTCACCGACGCCATGCGCCAAGCCGTACTCAAGGTCCCGCCCTCGGCCTGGACACCGGCCATCGAGCCCGGTGGGCAGATCCGTGATGGCGGCTGGGTCGCCGAGCTCGACGGAGACGTCCTGAAGGGGTGGCCGAAAGGGATGCGCCTGATCACTCGCAAGGAACGTCCGCACCCCGGCGCCCAGTTGCGCATCACGGACGCCGACGGGCTGCGGCTGACCACGTTCGCCACCAACACCACGAGTTCCCCGATCTCCGCCCTCGAGCTACGACACCGTCAGCGGGCCCGGGCCGAGGACCGCATCCGACACGCCCGT